>NZ_LZZL01000057.1:0-41551 GCF_002006495.1 Clostridium sp. BL-8 | reverse complement strand
TAGGATGTCTATCCGCTAAGTAAATATCTAAATGTTAAATGTAGAAAATCAATTGTAACATATATATGAAATTATTAAGATATTTACTTTATTATAACTTTACTTCCTTTAGGAATATTATTATAAATCCATTTGGCGTCATCAAGTGAAAGTCTAATACAACCATGAGATGATGGTTTATTCATCGTATAATCTAAAACAGTAGTTTTATCTTTATTAAATGGAACTGAATGAAATAAGATATCTCCTGTAATTTGAGTCCAATATTTTCCACCTTCATTATATTTCTCAGAGAAGAACCAATCACCTTTTTCTTGAATTGAAAAAGACCCTAAAGGTGTATCCTCTCCAGATATTCCAGTAGAACAAGAACAAGTTTTTACTAATTTCCAATTATCAGCTTTTCCTTTATAAATATATGTTTTTTGATTTTTTATATTTACATTAATAAGATAAGAGGTATCACTTTGAATATTTAATGTATTAATATTACTTGGTGATATTACGGTTGTTAATGCACGAGAAGAAGCCTCAGCGACAGCAGAATTTTTATCTAGGTATTCTTGTTGTTTAGTTTTAATGTCAGTTATTTTTGCTTCTATATCAGCATCATCACCTAAAATTTTACTGTTATCAGAAATTTTTGATAAGGCTTCAGTATAATGATCATTATTGACTAAAGAGTCACAATAATTAAATAATGAATCTTTTAATGCGTTTTTAGATTTATCTATATATATCAATGATTTTGGATAATTTAAATCTAAAGCTGAAACCTTTTTTAAACATGCTATTGCCTCGACGTATTGCTCATTATCAAAATAATTTATGGCATCAGTATAATTCTTATTTGAATCTCTAATTAAGTCCATTGAATCTGAAATATTATGTAATTCATCATCAGCTATAATGTTATATCTTTTAATTTCTTTAAGCTGTAATAAAGCGTCTTCAGGTGATATTTTGTTATTATTTATACTGTCTGATAATTCCGTAATTTTAGAATTAAAATACTTAGAAACATCCGCATTAGCTAAAAATAATTTGAATGGATTAAAATTTTGTTTAGTTAATAATAAATTATTTGCTTCAGAAAAGTTATAATCATTAAAATTTGTTTTAAAAGTATCTAATAATACAGTGTAGTTATGGTGTTCATATAAACAGTATAATAAAATGCCGAGTAATAAAGAAATATAAAATACTGCTTTTGAGATTTTGATATTCTTTGTTTTATTATAATAAAGTCTATTTGCTTTCAAAAAAACGCCCCCTGATTGAGTGACTAAGTTATTAAAAAAGTTTGATTATAAAAACATTTACTAAGCATTTATAATAAATGTTTTTAATAACATATATTATCTTTCACATATAATATTGACAATAAAAGCAAATAATAAACCTTGACGTTTTAACTAATTTTAATATGTGTTAATATATTGAGTATAACTAATGAAACTAAGGAATACTGATTTGGAGGTAACATGAATAATAAAACTAATTTTTTTATAAAGGTTATAACATCTATATATGATATAAAGGTATTTTCCAGATATGCCAAAGAGGGGATACTTAGATCAATTTCTTATGTAATATTACTTACCTTAATTTTATCGGGAATAAAAAGCATATATATTGAGCCTAAAAATATTAAATTTGAATTAAATTCTATCATATATTTAATTGTTAGTAATTTTGAAAGTATACTTATTAATTTACTAATAAATTGTTTGCTTGTAGTAGTTATTGCTTCTATTTTCACTATATTTATGAAAATGGTAGTTAAATATATAGCGTTATATTCAGTGACTTTATATGCAGCAACATTACCACTCATAATACAAACTGCATTAGAAACAATAAATCCAGATATAAATTTTGATTCCATGTTTATAGCAGGCACGCTAACATATGTATTACTAATATTAAAGTATATAAAAGATGAAATTATAAATAACATTGATTCAAAAAGTCGTCATAACTAAGTCAATATATAATTTTTAAATATTATTAGAGCTTAGATTTTGTTAAATATTAAATAGTCAGCCAATATTTTTATTACATTTTTACTAAGAACACTTAACTATTATAATTAAAATTTATTTAAGATGGAGTTGTTCGCTGGCGGAGAATATGATATTATATATTAAAGGTATATGGTAAAAAAAGTAAAAAACAAAAGGGGATTTAAAGATGGTTGAGGTTAATGTTTTTAGAGACAGTGAGACAAATAATGAATATATATTTGATATGGAGGAACTAAAAAAGTTATCAAAAGAAGAATTAATTAATAAACTCACTAAAATGTCAGAATGTAAAAAAGCTCAAGAAGATTTTATTTTGAATATATCTCATGATTTAAGATCACCATTAAATATAATTTTAAGTATTGTACAATGTTATAAAGACGATTATAAGGATTCTTTAGAACATATTGATATTATAAAAAGAAATGCTTATAAAATTTTAAAGCTCATAAATAATCTTATAGATACTACAAAATTAGAACAAAGACATTATAACATTAAAAGAGAGAATTTAGATATAATTAATTTAATAGAATGGGATATATCTTCTATAGATAAATATGCAAAGCAGAAGAATATATCTTTAGTTTTTGATACAAATGTTGAAGAATGTATTATGGCAGTTGATCCGGAAGCTATAGATAGAATAATAATGAATTTAATTTCAAATGCTATAAAGTTTTCCCCAAGAGAAAGCAGTATATATATAAATGCATGGAAAAGCATAAATCAATTAACTATATCTATAAGAGATGAGGGAATGGGAATACGCAAGGAGGAACAGGATACTATTTTTAATAGATTCATTCAATCATCAAGAAATAAAAGAAATGAGAATTCTGGAAGCGGAATAGGATTAGATTTAGTTAGATATTTGACAAAGGCTCACAATGGAAGTATAGAACTTAAAAGTGAAGAAAACCGAGGCTCTGAATTTATAATTAAGTTACCCATAGAAATTATGGAGGATTGTGAGGATAGCAGAAATAAGTATTTAAATACTAAAAGCAAGGTGGAAGTGCTTGAAGTTGAATTTTCAGATATTTATTTATAATTAATTATAAATAGTACAATATAAGTTATATAAAAGTGTATAATAATCTTTTTAGATAACTTATATTGTAAGTAATATTTAATTAATAAAGAGAAATATTATAAATTTAATGTTATGTAATATTATAAACTTGATTATTGTAGTAGCTTGTGATAATATAAACATGTTGCTAAAAGTTATATGGAGCGTTAGTTAAACGGATATAACATACCGCTACGGACGGTACATTGAGGGTTCGATTCCTTCACGCTCTGCCATTGTATAGAAATACTTAATCATGTGAATAAAGATTAAGTATTTTTTAGTTTTTTAGAAGAATAGTATTTAAATAGGCATCTCAAAATAATTTTGAGATGCCTATTTATATTTTTTTATTTTACTGAAGGATGAATTATTCAGTGTGTAGTTTTTTGAATAATTCAAGGAACAGCTATATATTTATAATTTAATAAGAATGATCAATTATTTTATCCAAGCTCCATCAGCACCTAATGTATAACCATCAATTACTGTATTAGATAACATGTTACCTGATGCAGTGCAATAGTACCATGTTCCATTATCATTAATCCAGCCAGTTTTCATAGCTCCTGATAGATCTAGATAGTACCAAGTTCCGTTGTCGTTTGTCCATCCTGTAGCCATGATACCATCAGATTTTAAATAATACCAAGCACTTCCATCTTTTAACCAGCCAGTCTTCTTAGTTCCATTTTCTAAATAACTCCAAGTATTATCACTATTTTTTGTCCAACCATTTGTAGCAGATGTGCTTACTGTAGCAGCTGCACCTGTAGTTGTAGTTGTGCTTGTACCAGTCGTTGCTGTACCCGTAGCAGCTGTTGTACCAGTTGCAGCTTTTGGAACGTTTATAACGGAATAAATATCTTTATCAGGATTCCAAAGAGCTACCTTTGTGTTACTACCAGTAGAGATGTTGTTTAATCCAGCATCTACCTTAGCAAATTTTATAAAGCTATGATCTCCATCCCATGTCATAATATATCCGTTATTTGTAAAGTATGGTATTCCACCAGCATCAGCAATACTAGCTGAGTCATAGTCTGAGCTATCTTGATCACTAATATCTAAATAATTGAAACTATTTTTATGTGATGGTGTAACATTTTCGGCTTTTATAGTACCATTTGCCCCTAAGAAGCTGCAAAGAGCTTTAGCACTAGCTTTCATTTTACCACCGCTTTGTAATGCTAATAAAGAGCCAGTCTTATCAACACCCTTTTTATCAGCAACAAAATAAATTGTTGAATTTTTAGAATATTTAATACCATCTACAGTATCTGAAGCAGCAGTTTTTGAGAATGATTGAAGAACTGGAATAGTTCCGTTAACAATATAACCAACCTTATCTTTAGCATCGCCTCCGAATGTAAGGTTATCCGAAGCAGTTACAGGTGAGTATGTGTTTCCATGATCAGTACTTTTGTATATTGTAAGTTTTGCCCATCTATAAACAGTATCACCAACTTCAGCAATATAACCTTTTCCCTCTTGAAGAACAGCTTTTAATGTATAATCTTTTAAGTCATAAGTATCTTTAGTATTATTTAGAGTAACTGAAGCGCCAGTTGTTGTGCCATCATATACCTTTATCGATCCTAAGTTATAATCAGCATCAACATAATTTCCAGTTGCATCTGCATAGACAGCATCTGTATTTGAGAAAGTATAAGAGCTGTTACTATCAAGTGTACCACTATAACTAGTAACATTATTAGTTATACCAGAATCAAGATTATCTTTTAGAGGTATTTGGAAAACAGATAGAGCATCACTACCACTTACAAATCCTACCTTTTTACCATCAGTAGTTGTTTCTCTATTGTAATAACCTTTAAACGTAGTAAGATCTTTATCAAAGTTATCGGCAAATCTGTCATTATTATCATGTCTAAGTTTACCTTTTAATGTAGTTGCTACAGTAGATTCTAAATCGTCTCTTACATCATAGTCTACGTCTTTATAACCATTTGTTATGTCCACATAAGTAAGATCTTTAGCTCCAGTATCTATTTCTAGGTATTTATTCATTAATTCATCTGTCATAGTAGAATTGGTATCAACATCATCTAACTTATTATATTTTCCATCGTCAGATATCCAATAGCAAGCTTCATCAGCACCATTCACCTCTCCATCAATAAAGATACCATTTCCTTTTGCTTTAGAACTATAAGTAGTACCATTCTGAGTGTCTACCGTTTGAACATCAGTAGCATATGCTGGAACAAGAGATATAATTGAAGCGGCACAAGCCATTAAGCCTGTAAATTTTGTAATTCTTTTAATCATATTGTATTCCCCCTGGCAAATTTTTTATAATTTTTTTACTATATAGAAATATCCTTTCTTCTTTAATTAATTGGAAATTAATATGGTGATGTACATATAAAAATATACTTATAATCCTTAATAATTAAAGAAGATAAATCAGGAAAAACATTACTTAATTCCTTAAAGTATTTAATTAAAAAAGAAAATATTTCAATTACGTATCAAATTATACAATAAAGAGTAAATTTCGAATACATATGATTACATTTTTTAACATAAAATTAAACTGCATTAAATATATGTTAAATTTAATGCAGTTTAATTTTTATTTATAAGAATTCAATTTTATTGATTACTTTTGATTCCAATCTGTTCACCAAGGAGAACCTTGCATTCAAAGCCACATTTTGATTGTTCTATAATATCACTATCTAGTTTAACAGAATCTTTCTCAAAAAATAATATAGTTGTTGAACCTCCAAATTTAAAGTACCCTTTTTCATCACCTTTATTTACTTCGTTACGAGGTGAATAGGTTTGGATTATTGAGCCAACGCAGGTAGCACCAACTTCTATGTGTAATATATCTTTAAAATTATCTGATTTAAATAGTGACCATTCCCTTTTGTTTTCACAAAAAAGTTTTGGAATAGCCTTTAATGCTATTGGATTTACCGAATAATAATGACCTTTAATAGGATGATTTTCATAAGGAATACCTGAATCTACAAAATGAAACCTATGATAATCAGTAGGACATAACCTTAAGATGACACATACACCGCTACTATATTTGCTTGCAATAGTATCACTATCAATTAATTCCCTCAAACTGTAGGTTAAACCTTTAATTTGAACTATATTATCTAAATCAATATTTTCATAAGCAGTAATCCTTCCATCACCAGGAGAAATTAAAATATTTTTATCTTTATTTATTGGTCGAGCCTCAGAAGTTAATTCTCTAGTAAAAAAGTCATTAAAAGAAGCAAATTCATTGATCTTTTTTTTCGACATAGTCATATCAATATTAAAATTCTCGATAAATGATGGGATTTTATTTGAACTAAATTTCGTATCACAAAACATTCCATATATTTTAGAAAAAAATTTTTTCTTAGCAATAAGCTCAGTTATATTTTTGCCAATGGGAGATTCATATGTCCATTCAATATATTTCTTTCCAGCAACAAGTTCCTCTTCGTAAGATTTTGTGGTTCTATTATATACTTGAATCATAAATACAATTGCCAGAACTTTACAAGCAGAGATAGAATTCTATCAAGGTTTATAATGTTACAGTTATGACAAGCATCCTCCATTTCTTATTTTTATTTATATTTTAACTAATTTTTATGTATATTAATTTATATTAGTTAAGATATTCTTACAATAAATTATGTGTAACAGACATAATTTATTTTTTAGATTACTATTAATTTTATCATATATAATAAAAAATTCAAAAATAAAATTGAACTAAGTATTAGTAGTAGTAAAAAAGTGTCAATATGTATGATAATGGTGATATGAGAAACCAAATGATATAATATTATTAGCATTTTTATGTAAATTCATAAACAGGAAATGAGGAAAAGTACTATGAACAAAACAAAAAACTTAATATTTGAATCTGCAATAAAAATATTTTCTGAGTCTGGTTATAGAGGAGCTACAATGGATGATATAGCTGCTAATGCAGGCTTGGTAAAGGGGACTTTATACTATCATTTTAAAAGTAAAGAAGAAATATTTAATTTTATTGTTGAGGAAGGACTTCAAATATTACAGGATCAAGTTGCTAAAGTTCAAGAAATGAATGTTGGCCCAGTAGAAAAGTTAATAAGTATATGCAGAATACAATTAACATTTTTATATGGTTATACTAGTTTTTTCAAGGTAGTGATGAGCCAATTGTGGGGAACAGAAGACAGACAAAATCAATTACGCAGTAAAATAAAAGAATATATAGATGAGATTGAAGTAAATATAAAGAGTGCTATGGAAATAGGGTTAATGAAAAAAGGTGATACTGAACTTTCAGCATTTCAGTTTTTTGGGTCATTATGTTCATCTGCGATATATGAATCAATACATAATGAGAAAATAGATTTAGAGACTATTATAGATTGTACAATAAAATTTACTTTAAATGGATTAGGAATAAGTGTTTAATTAAATTTAACAGACTAAATACTAATTAAGTTCACAATATAAAAAATAAGAAGCTATTTTGCAATAGCTCCTTATTTTTTTACTATTTATTATTAGAATTACTAAATTCTAAATATTCATCGAAGGTCATAGTTCTATCAACTATAGATCCATCATCTTTAATATCTATAATTCTATTAGCTATAGTTTGAACAAATTGGTGGTCATGAGAAGCAAATAGTATATTACTATTAAAATCTTTTAAGCCGTTATTTACAGCTGTAATTGATTCAAGATCAAGATGGTTAGTAGGTTGATCTAACATTAATACATTTGCATTTGAAAGCATCATTTTAGATAACATACATCTAACCTTTTCTCCTCCAGATAATACATTAGCTTCTTTTAAGGCTTCTTCTCCTGAGAATAACATTCTGCCTAAGAAACCTCTAATATAACTTTCAGATTTTTCTTCAGAATATTGTCTAAGCCAATCTACTAAAGAAAGATGACAATCATCAAAGTATTTTGAATTATCAGCAGGGAAGTAAGCTGTAGTTATAGTTATTCCCCATTTAAATTCTCCACTATCTGGCTCTATTTCTCCTGATAAAATTTTAAATAGTGTAGTTACAGCTATTTCATTACCAATAAGAGCAATTTTATCTCCTTTGTTAGCCATAAAACTTACATTGTCTAAAACTTTAACTCCATCAATAGTCTTAGATAAATCTTTAACCATTAAGATGTCATTACCAACTTCTCTTTCAGGTTTGAATCCTACAAAAGGATATTTTCTGCTTGATGGTTGTATATCATCTAAAGTAATTTTATCTAATAATTTTTTACGAGAAGTAGCTTGCTTAGATTTAGAGGCATTAGCGCTAAATCTTGCGATAAAGTCCTGCAATTCTTTAATCTTCTCTTCTTTCTTTTTGTTTTGGTCTTTTGACATTTGAAGAGCTAATTGGCTTGATTCATACCAGAAATCATAGTTACCAACATAAACCTTGATTTTTCCAAAGTCAACATCAGCCATTTGAGTACAAACTGAATTTAAGAAGTGTCTATCATGGGACACAACTATAACAATTCCATCAAAATTACCTAAAAAGTCTTCTAACCAGTTTACAGCTTTTAAATCTAAGCCATTTGTAGGTTCGTCTAGAATTAATATTCCAGGATTACCAAATAAGGCTTGAGCTAAAAGAACTTTAATTTTTTCTCCACCAGTTAATTCTGATACATTCTTAAAATGAAGTTCAGTTCCTATTCCAAGTCCTTGTAAAAGTGAAGATGCTTCAGATTCTGCTTCCCAACCATTAAGTTCGGCAAATTCTCCTTCTAGTTCAGAAGCTTTAATTCCATCTTCATCAGAAAAATCAGGTTTAGCATATATAGCATCTTTTTCTTTCATTATTTGATATAATCGTTCATTCCCCATTATTACAGTTTCTAAAACTTGAAAATCATCATATTTATAATGATCTTGTTTTAAAACTGACATTCTTGTATTTGAATCAATTATAACTTCACCAGTATTAGGTTCAATTTCACCTGAAAGTATTTTTAGAAAAGTACTCTTTCCAGCTCCATTAGCTCCAATAACTCCATAACAATTTCCAGGAGTAAATTTAAGGTTGACATCCTCAAAAAGTTTACGTCCACCAAATCTTAGACTAACATTTGATACGTTTATCAATCTTTTTCTACCTCATTTCTTTTAGTTTGTAATTATTATAATACAATGCATAATTAAGGAGAGAACTTATAAAAATAAGCTTTTGTTATCAAAAGTATTTTCTCCTTAATTATGCATTGTATAAGTAGGTTCGCTCCATGTTGCTTATTATATCATACAATTAATAAATTTTACATTTATAAGTATTACTATAAAATAAAAATTTTGTATTAATACTTATAAATGTATTATTTAGAGTTATTTGAATGATTAAAACATTCATCTATTATTTTTTCACTCATGCGCCTATAAAGATTACTCATACTTACATATGCACAAATGAGCAAGAATTTTTCTTCATAGTCACCTAAAATATTGCTCTCATTATTTATTATCTGTTTTATATTGTCATATATTTCATTAGAAGAAGAGTCTAGGTCTTTTAAGTTTAAGTCATATATATCAAGAAAAGATTGATATAAATCATATAATGGATAATCTTGATCATTTTCAAACGAATCAACTATAGGTGTTAAAATTGTCTTTATATCAGTTAACGATAACGCACCTTTTAGATTATAGATTAAGCTCATTAAAATTAGATGATTTTTAGTATACTTTTTATTTTTAATTTTCATTAATAAATTGCCTTTAGCATAATTATTAATCATGGTTTTAGTAAGAACTTTATCATCATCATTTCTTTTAGTATAGTTTAACTTACTTTCAAATAGCTGCATTACTTGATCCATATACAAATCAATTTCTGGGAAATCATCTAAACTAATATTCTTTGATGATTTTTGAGAATTTATATAGTTTTCAATATTAAAGTCATTCATAAGATTTCACTCCTTACATAGTAATAAAAACTATGTTTTCTACTTATAATTTCAATATTAATGGAATAAGGTAGATAATTCAAGCATTTATGGGTAAAATACTAATAAGAAGTGAAAATTAAAGAAAAATAACTTTTGCAATATTGATGTAGTTATGGAATAATTACTTATATATCATGATGTAGTTATTAAAACTACATGTAAAATAAGTGGGAGGTTGAAATGGAGAAATATTTAAGAGAACCTATTAATGGATTAACTCATTTTATTGGCGCAGTATTATCACTTTTTGCTTTGATTGCTATGTTGGTTAAGGTGTATGAGAACGAAGGATCTCCTGTTACCTTAGGATCAGTATTGTTTTTTGGTGTAAGCATGATTTTATTATATAGTGCATCAGCTACGTACCATTCAGTTATAGCTAATGACAAGGTAATAAAAATGCTAAAGAGATTAGATCATTCAATGATATTTATTTTAATTACAGGATCGTATGCTCCATTTTGCCTAGTTGCATTGAGTGGTAAAGTAGGATTTAATTTATTTATGGCAGTAACAATATGTGCAGTGGTAGGGATAGCATTTAAGTTATGCTGGGTAACTTGTCCAAGATGGCTAAGCAGCACAATGTATATAGGCATTGGATGGTTTGCAATTATTGTTATATACCCAATGGCTCAGGTACTACCTATAGCAGGTTTAATATGGTTAGTAGCTGGAGGCTTAATGTACACAATAGGTGGAGTAATATATGCATTAAAATCTGATAAAATAAGAATATGGTTATTTGGAAGACATGAGATATTTCATGTATTTATTATGCTGGGAACACTTTGCCATTTTATTTGTGTATTTGCATATATTCTTTAAAAATAAAAAATAAAGATGAAATTTCATATTTTCTTTAATTAGAGAATAAAAATATATGAAGGACTAAAAGATCAATAGTTGTATCTTTTAGTTCTTTTTATATAATCCTAAGAAAATAAGCATTAAACTCACTTGATAAGATATATTAGGTATAGTAAGATAAAACATAAGAAATAAATATGCTTTTGAGGAGATGTAGAAATGGGCTTTCGTCAAAAATTAAAAGATGCAAAAAGAATAGTAATAAAGGTAGGAACATCAACATTAACTTATGAGAATGGGAATATCAATTTATGTAGAATTGAAAAATTAACAAGAATTCTTTCTGATATAGTTAATTCAGGAAAACAAGTTACTCTTGTGACATCAGGAGCGATTGGTGTTGGTGTAAATAAGTTAAAATTGAAAGAAAAGCCCGAAAGCATAAGAGAGAAACAAGCAGTAGCAGCAGTAGGACAATGCGAGCTTATGCATATATATAGTAAATTTTTTGGTGAATATAGTCACATAGTAGGTCAAGTTCTTCTTACAAGAGATGTGGTAGAAGATGATCATATTAGGGAAAATGTATGTAACACATTTGAAACATTATTGGAGAAAAATATAATTCCAATAGTAAATGAAAATGATACAGTCTCTATAGATGAAATAGAAAATATAGTGAGATTTGGTGATAATGATAATTTGTCAGCAATAGTATCATGTTTAGTTAATGCTGATTTATTAATAATATTATCTGATATAGATGGATTCTATGATTCAGATCCAAGAAATAATGATAACGCAAAGTTATTAAGTGAGATTCATAAAATAACTCCAGAGCTAGAGGAATGTGCTGGGGGAGCTGGTTCAAACTTAGGTACTGGCGGAATGATTACAAAGTTAACAGCTGCTAAGACAGCTACACAATCAGGTGTAGATATGGTTTTAGCTAATGGCAGTGAACCAGGTATAATATTAGATATTTTAAATGGTGAAGAAATAGGAACGTTATTTATATCTCAAATAAAAAAATAGGGGGCCGAAAAATGAGCGAATTAATAATGATGGGGCAAAAAGCAAAAAATGCATCTTATGAATTAGGCGTTGCATCAACAAAGGAAAAAGATGATGCATTAATCTTCATGGCAGATGAATTGCTTAAAGCAAAAGAGGAAATAATTAAAGCTAATAAGATAGACTTAGATGCTGCAGAAGCTAAAGGAATGTCAAAAGCTATGCTTGATAGATTGGCATTAAATAATGAAAGAATTGAAGGCATGGCAGATGGTTTAAAGGACGTTGTTAAGCTTCAAGATCCAGTGGGAGAAGTTATTTCAATGTGGCAAAGACCAAATGGATTGCAAATAGGTCAAAAAAGAGTTCCTCTTGGAGTTATTGGAATAATTTACGAAGCTAGGCCTAATGTAACTTGCGATGCTGCAGGACTTTGTCTAAAAACAGGAAATGCAGTTATATTAAGAGGTGGCAGCGAAGCAATTAATTCTAATAAGGCTGTAGTGGCTGCGCTAACTAAAGGAATTCAAAGAGCTGGGTTACCTGAAGGCTGTGTTCAACTTATTGAAGATACTAGTAGAGAAATTGTAAATGAAATGATGAAGTTAAATGAATTCATAGATGTTCTTATTCCAAGGGGGGGAGCTGGTTTAATTCAAGCAGTTCTAAAAAATTCTACAGTTCCAGTTATTGAAACAGGAATAGGTAATTGTCATATATACGTAGATGAAAATTGTGATTTTGAAATGGCAAAAAATATAACAGTTAATGCAAAAGCATCTAGGCCTTCAGTTTGTAATGCCGCAGAAAAGTTATTGGTAAATGAAAAAATAGCAAAAGAGTTTTTACCTATAGTTGTTAAAGCACTAAGGGAAAATGGAGTTGCAGTTAGAGGCGATGAAGCAGCACAAACTATAATTGATGATATTGAAAAGGCCAATGAAGAAGATTGGGGAAAAGAATATTCAGATTATATAATGGCTGTAAAAATAGTTAAAGATGTCAATGAAGCAATTGAGCATATTAATAAATATGGAACAGGACATTCAGAGGCTATTATAACAGAAAGCTATAAAAATTCTCAAAAGTTTCTACAAAGAGTTGATGCAGCAGCAGTATATGTAAATGCTTCAACAAGGTTCACAGATGGAGGAGAATTTGGTTTTGGTGCTGAGATTGGTATAAGCACTCAAAAGTTACACGCTAGAGGTCCTATGGGACTTAAGGAATTAACAACAATAAAATATATTATTTATGGAAATGGACAAATCAGATAAGTGATTAAATTTAAATATAAGGGTATCTTTAAGGAATACTCTTATATTTTTATATATGCGTTAATATTGGAAGATTATAAAGAGAGGTAAAATATGAAGTTTAACGTAAACAATCTTTCTTATTATACAAAGTTATAGTATAATTTCAATATGAAAACGTATCAAAAATATTAAAAGGGGATGACAATCTATGAAAATTGCTTTAATAGCACATGATAAAAAGAAGGAAGAAATTATTGAGTTCTCAAAAAAGTATAAGGATATACTTGCTAAGTATGAGTTAGTTGCCACAGGTACAACAGGAAAGAAAATATCAGAAGCAACTGGGCTTGATATAAAAAGATATTTATCTGGACCATATGGTGGAGATCAACAATTAGGGGGACGTATTGCTGAGGGAAAGATTGATTTAGTAATATTTTTCACAGATCCATTAACAGCACAACCTCATGAACCAGATGTAAATGCTCTACTTAGAGTATGTAATGTACATAATGTTGCAGTTGTTACTAATGTTAGAACTGCTGAATTAATAATTAAAGAATTTTAAATAATGGACATGCTATAACATATAAATTTTGGTATGTATAAATATAGAATTAATAGTTACTTTAATTTAAGAATTATTAATTCTATTTTTCATGCTCATTTTAGGCACTATTAAATAAATAACAAGTCCGTTTGCAAGGCTATTTTGGACTTGTTATTTATTTTCATGTGCCTTAATGAAATAATTGAAGATCATAAAAATAATTTTTTGATGAATCATATATATGTATTAAGTGTTTTTATATATAATTGTATCAGCTAAATAAAAAGTATTAAGAAGAAGGTAAAATATGAACAATTTAGGTAGATATACGCTAATAACTGGTGGTAGTGAAGGAATAGGTCTTGAATTAGCAAAGCTTTTTGCAGCAGATAAGAATAACTTAATTATAGCTGCCAAAAATAAATATAAATTAGAAAATATTAAGAGTAGCTTAGAAAAAGAATATGGAATAAGAGTAGAAGTAATAGAATGTGATTTGTCTGTGGATAAAGCTTGTGAGAAAATAATAGAATTTGTGGAAGAAAAAAATTTCATTGTGGATAATTTAATTAATAATGCTGGCATTGGAAGCTTTGGTTTTTTTCATGAGTCGGAAAGTGGTTTTGAAGAAAAATTAATAAATGTAAATATTATTTCATTAACTGTACTTACAAGATATTTTATAAAACATATGGCTAGTAGAAAAGAAGGAGGAATATTAAATGTAGCATCTACAGCAGCTTTTATTGGTGGACCTAAGATGGCTATATATTATTCTAGTAAAGCATATGTTTTATCGTTAACGGAAGCACTTCATGATGAAGTTAAAAGTTTAGGAGTAAGAGTGAGTTGTCTTTGCCCAGGACCAGTAAAGACATCATTTCAAGAAAAATCGGGAATCAAAAAGTCAGAGGTATCAAGGAAGTATTTGATGGATGCGAGTATAGTCGCTAAAGAAGCATATTTAAAGTTTTTTAAGGGGAAGGTAATAATAATTCCAGGACATAAAAATAAATTATTGATTTTTTTAAATAAATTAATACCGAGAGCTTTAGCAAGATGGGTAATATTAAAGAATAATAGTTAATGATATGATGAGTTTTATGTGATTGAGCATTTATATGATAGTGAGTTAATGTATCTTTTTAGATAAGTGTATTAATATAAATATTATTGAATATAATAGAAAGATGATTATAACGTATTATTTAAGAATCTGCATATAACTAAAATAATTCATATCGTGAATAAAAATTCAAATTAATGCATTTTTATACTTTATCTAATTAAGTTTATGTGATAATATTGATATAAGAAATGAAAATTTAAAAATGATTTATTTTAATAAATGAAGATTATTAGAACTATATTAAATATTAAACTATCCTTAATTTATCTTGACATAGCATCGCCTATCAACTAGAATAGTTAGAAAGAGAAAATTTAAAAAGTTAAGATACACTTTAACTTGGTCCTGTGAGGCCAAAAAGGGAGCATAACTATGGTATTTGAAAGCATAAAGTAAAATTCATAGCTTATTTTTTGAATTCAAATATTTGCAAGGTATATCACAGGATAGTGAAGATACAGTTTTTCTGTAGCTTTATTATCCTTTTTGTTTTATGTAAGGTGTAGTTTTAGCAAAAATATATTTGTAGGAGGCTTGAGCATGAAGGCAAAGCTTATATTAGAAAATGGTATGGTTTTTGAAGGTAAAGCTTTTGGGTACCTAAAAGAAAGTGTTGGCGAAGTAGTATTTACAACTGGTATGACAGGATATCAAGAAGTTCTTACTGATCCATCTTATTACGGACAAATAGTGACTATGACTTATCCTTTAATAGGTAACTATGGAATTAATCTTGAAGATATGGAATCAGATTCAGTAAAGGTAAGGGGTTTTATAGTAAGAGAAAAATGTGATTTACCTAGTAATTTTAGATGTGAATTAGAATTAGAAGATTTCTTAAAACAAGGAAAAGTTATTGGACTAGAAGGTATAGATACAAGAGCACTTACTAAGGTTTTAAGAAACAGCGGTACAATGAGGGGAATCATAACACTTGAAGATGTTGATGATGAGTATGTTAAAGAAAAAATAGCAGGGTTCTCTACTAAAGAAGCTGTGAAAAATGTTACAACAAGTAAATCTTATGTAGTTGAGGGAACAGGAAAGCATGTTGCTATTATGGATTTTGGAATAAAAACTAATATAATAAGGAACTTTAAAAAGAGAGGCTGTAAGTTAACCGTATTTCCAGCTACAGCTACAGCAGAACAGGTATTAAATATAAACCCAGATTTAGTTTTTTTATCTAATGGACCTGGAGATCCAGAGGATTTAGATTTTGCTATAGAAAATATAAAGAAATTAGTTGGTAAAAAGCCAATTGTAGGTATTTGCTTAGGACATCAACTATTAGGTTTAGCTTTGGGTGGTAAAACTACTAAATTGAAATTCGGACATAGAGGATGTAACCATCCAGTCAAGGACTTAGAAGCTAATATTGTGCATATAACATCTCAAAACCATGGATATGTAGTAGAAAAATTACCAGATGATATGGAAATTACTCATGTAAACATAAATGATGGAACAGTAGAAGGAATGAAGCATAAGACTTTACCAATATATTCGGTTCAATTTCACCCAGAAGCATCTGCAGGGCCAAAGGATAGCGAATACATATTTGATAAATTCTTAGAATATGCACTATAGGAGGGGAAAGTAAAATGCCGTTAAATAAGAATATAAAAAAAGTTTTAGTTATAGGATCAGGTCCTATAGTCATAGGGCAGGCAGCAGAGTTTGATTACTCAGGAACTCAAGCATGTGAAGCATTAAAATCAGAAGGTATAGAAGTTGTACTCATAAATTCAAACCCTGCAACAATTATGACAGATAAAGAAGTAGCAGATAAGGTTTATTTAGAACCATTAACATTAGAATTTGTTGAAAAAGTTATAGCTAAAGAAAGACCAGACAGTTTACTTGCAGGTATGGGTGGCCAAACAGGTCTTAATCTTGCAGTAGAGTTACATGATGCTGGTATATTAGAAAAATATGATGTAAAAGTAATCGGAACATCTATTGCATCTATAAAAGAAGGCGAAGATAGAGAACTATTCAGAGATATGATGAATAGAATTGGAGAGCCAGTAATAAAGAGTGAGATTGTAACTGAGTTAGAAGCAGGATTAGAATTTGCAGGTAAAATAGGGTATCCGGTTATAGTAAGGCCAGCTTATACTTTAGGAGGATCTGGTGGTGGTATTGCTGATGATGAAGAAGAGCTTAAAGTTATTCTAGAATCAGGACTTCAATTAAGTACAATAGGTCAGGTCTTACTTGAAAAGAGTGTTAAGGGCTGGAAAGAAGTAGAATACGAGGTAATGAGGGATTCCTATGGAAACTGCATCACTGTATGTAACATGGAAAATATAGATCCAGTTGGTATACATACAGGAGACAGTATAGTAGTAGCTCCATCACAGACTCTTTCGGATAAAGAATATCAAATGCTTAGAACTGCATCAATAAATATAATAAATGCTGTTGGAATTGAAGGTGGATGTAATGTACAGTTTTCATTAAATCCAAATAGCTTTGAATATTCAGTTATAGAAATAAATCCTAGAGTTTCAAGAAGTTCAGCTCTAGCGTCAAAAGCAACTGGTTATCCTATTGCAAAGCTTGCTGCTAAAATAGCTCTTGGTTATGGATTAGATGAAATAAAAAATGCTGTAACTCAAAAGACTTATGCATGTTTTGAACCAACACTTGACTATGTTGTTGTTAAAATACCAAAGTGGCCTTTTGATAAGTTCTTTGGTGCCGATAGAGAACTTGGAACAAAAATGATGGCAACTGGAGAGATAATGGCAATTGGAGCTAACTTTGAGCAGGCATTTTTAAAGGGAATTAGAAGCTTGGAAATAGGAAAATTCTCTTTAGACCATAAGAAATTCAAAGAATTAAGCATGTCAGAGCTTAAGAGAAGAGTAATGGCTCCAGATGACGAAAGAATCTTTGCTTTAGCAGAAATGCTAAGAAGAGACTATAGAATAGAAAAAATAAATAGAATAACTGGAATAGATATGTTCTTCTTAGAAAAAATTAAATGGATTGTTGAAGAAGAACAAAGATTAAAATTGAGTAAAATAGAAGATTTAGATAAAGAATGGCTATATCACTTAAAGAAAAAAGGATTTTCAGATAAAGCTATAGCTGATATGTTAAAGGTTAGTCCTGATGATGTATACAGACTTAGAGATATATGGAATATAAAGCCTTCATATAAAATGGTTGATACTTGTGGTGGAGAATTTGAAGCATTATCACCATATTATTATTCAACTTATGAGCAGTATGATGAAGTTGAAGTATCAAACAATAAGAAGGTAATAGTTATAGGTTCAGGTCCAATAAGAATTGGTCAAGGAATTGAATTTGATTATGCTTCAGTACATTGTGTAAAAGCGTTAAAGAAGCTTGGGATTGAGACTATAATAGTTAATAATAATCCAGAAACAGTAAGTACAGATTTTGATGTATCTGATAAATTGTACTTTGAGCCATTAACAGAAGAAGATGTTTTAAACATAATAGAAAAAGAAAAACCAGATGGAGTAATACTTCAATTTGGTGGGCAAACAGCTATAAAGCTTGCTAACTTCTTAAAAGAACAAAATATAGTAACTCTTGGAACTACAGCAGATCAAATTGATATGGCAGAAGACAGAGAGAAATTTGATGAGCTATTAGAAAGATTAGGAATAGCAAGACCAAAAGGTAAAGGAATATGGTCACTTAAAGAAGGCCTAGAGGAAGCTGGTAGATTAGGATTCCCAGTATTAGTTAGACCTTCATATGTAATAGGCGGTCAGGGAATGGAAATAACTCATGATGAAGATGAATTAACATACTATTTAGAAAATGCATTTGCTAAAGATAGTAAGAATCCAATCCTTATAGATAAGTATTTAATGGGAAGAGAAATAGAAGTAGATGCAATATCAGATGGTGAAGAGGTATTAATACCAGGCATTATGGAGCATTTGGAGAGAGCTGGTGTCCACTCTGGAGATAGTGTTACTATGTATCCAAGCCAAAACATCTCTGATAATATAAAAGCTGATGTATTAGAATATACTAAAAAATTAGCTTTAGGAATCGGAATTAAAGGAATGATAAATATTCAATTCATAGAATTTGAAGGCAAATTATATGTAATTGAGGTTAATCCAAGAGCATCTAGAACAGTGCCTTATATAAGCAAGGTAAGCGGAGTTCCAATAGTAGACTTAGCTACACAGGTAATGCTTGGAGCTAAATTAAATGATCTAGGATATGGTGTAGATGTATATAAGGAACCAGAACTAGTTTCAGTTAAAGTTCCAGTATTCTCAACTCAAAAGTTACCTAATGTTGAAGTAAGCTTAGGACCTGAAATGAGATCAACAGGAGAAGTTTTAGGTGTAGGTAGAAATATAAAAGAAGCTCTATATAAAGGCTTTGTAGGGGCTTATATGTATCCATCAAAAGAAAAAGGAAAGATTCTAGCAACAATTAATAAACATGATAAACCAGAATTCTTACCTATAGCAAAGGATCTAGCAGCGGTTGGATATAAATTTATTGCAACAACAGGAACCTGTGAACTGCTTAGAGAAGCTGGAATAGAAGTAGAAGAGATTAGAAAGATTGATGAAGAAGAACCAAACATATTAGATATAGTTAAGAATAGAGAAGTTGATTTAGTTGTTAATACTCCAACTAAAGGAAATGATTCAAATAGAGATGGTTTCTTAATAAGAAGAGCAGCTGTTGAAAGAAATTTAGGCGTAATAACTGCGCTAGATACATTAAGAGCAATAGCTGATGTAGAACTTGAAAAGTTTGATCAAAAAAATGATTTAGAAGTATTTAATATAGCAAAATAAAAATAAGTAACGTATAAAATTAATCATATATAACTTTTGAAAAGGCTGGGATATTAATATATACCAGCCTTTTTAACGCCCAGAAAAGTATAGGATTTTTAAATTTTGAAAGTCGGATATATTTATGGTTACAGAAATTACATTCTAAAAACGCTAATAGGAGAAAGCATTGGGTAGACATTTTTTCTAAAAAATAAGTGTGGAATTAAGTTATAGTTATATAAAATTTATTCTTATGTATGAAATCTAACTTTTTATTTTAATTTGAAAAAATTATTGATAAAATGAAATATTGACAAGTGAACATATGTTCTGTATAATACAATTAATGAACATATGTTTGCTAAGGAGATGTGTACTATGAAAGAAGAGGGAAATTTTTTTGTTAAATTGCATTGTAAAAACATTGATAATATTAGGAGTTTAATAATAGATCGACAAGGAAATTATATGAGCAAACAGGAAAAATACATAATGTGTGCAGGAAAATATGATAAAAATGGGTGGACATTAGTATTTAGAACTAAAAGTTTTGAGGAAGCTGAAGAATTAGCAAGTTTAAATCCATTTGCATACAGAAAAAAAAGAATAAACTAATATTAAATACATTTGATTGTATAAGAATATTAATCTTATTACCTCAAATAAGTAAAGAACATACTAGAGATTAATTCATATTTCGTATTGGACATTCGAAATAACAATTGAAAGATTTTCGATTAGATTAATTTTAGAGCCAATTTTATTTGGACGCTTACTTTTAAGAATTTTAACCATAGGCCTTAATGGATAGTTTGGAAAAGTTTCTTCAACTACTCCTATATCCCCGTTACTAAGACTTACAATTGTTCCTTGAGGGAAGGTTATAATAATCTTACAAAACGTATTAATCATATCATAATCAAATAGTGTACCTGCGTTAGACATTAAATATTCCAAGGCATCGTTTGGACACATAGCTCTTTTATAAGGTCTATCAGAAGTTAATGCATCATAAACATCAGCAATACTTACGATTCTGGCTAAAGGGCTAATTTTTTTGCCTAAAATTCTATTAGGATAACCTAATCCATCAAACCTTTCATGATGCTGTGAAACTATTAACTTAATATGAGCACTTAAATTTGAGAATTTCCCTAAGAAGTCATATCCGTACTTTGGATGTCTTTTTATTATTTCATACTCCTCAAGAGTCAGTTTGCCAGGTTTTTGTAGGATTTCTTTTGGGATAAATATTTTCCCTATATCATGAATTAATGCTCCAATACAAAGGTGAATTAAGCTCCTTTTAGAGAGATTAAGGCCAATACCAAGTATAAGTGATATTACAGCAACATTAACTGAATGAGAATAGGTGTAATTATCCATACTTTTTATATCAACCAATGAAAATAGAACATTTTTATTAGCTAAAACATTATCTAACAGTTCTTCTGCAATTCTATTAATTGAATTAAAATATCTTTTTTCTTGTTTAGTATAGTCAGCAATGTTACGCTTTTCAAAAGTATGTATAGAAGCTATTCGTTCTATATCAGAAAAAGTTTCTTTAATTACGGATATAGCTTTTTGACGTAATTCTGGTTTTATTACTTCTTCTATTTCAGAATAGCTATAATCATCAACTATATATAAAGAAAATATTTTATATTCTCTGATTTTTTTTAGTCTAGCATTAGTCAACATTAGCCCAGCTCTAAGCAAACATTTGCCATTAGAAGTATATATATTTTGACCTAATAACGAATTTTCTCTAATGCATTCAATTGGAACTAATCGCATAATCATATACCTCACTACATTAATAATAATTATTATATCATAAATTAAATGTAATATTATACCTCAATATGAAAAATATTAAAAGAAAAAGATAGATATAAGGTTAAGAATTATTAATCATATCTTGAGTTTACACTAGATTGGAATAGCTAGACATTGGATAAATAAAGTAATAAAATATTTATTATATAAGGCACATTCGATTTATGGATCTAGTTTATTCTATGTGGCGAATTTAAAAAAAATGGAGTGAGGACATTTTGAATATTAAAAAAAATAGTGCGATAGGTTTTTTTGATTCAGGAGTAGGTGGATTAAGTGTAATGAGAGAAGCTATTTCACTAATGCCAAATGAAAATTATATTTATTTTGGTGACTCAAAAAATGCTCCTTATGGAACTAAGGAACTAAATGAAGTTAAAAATCTTACTTTAAATGCAGTTAATTTCTTATTAAGTAAGGGAGTTAAAGCAATTGTAGTAGCATGTAATACAGCAACCAGTGCTGCAATTGAAGACATTAGAAATAAATATGGAGATATGATTATAATAGGTATAGAACCTGCATTAAAACCAGCTATTAAGCTTAAGAGAAATGGAAATGTAATAATAATGGCTACACCCATGACTTTAAGAGAGAAAAAATTTAAATTATTAATGGAAAAATATAAAAAAGAAGCTAATATAATATCATTGCCTTGTGCAGGGCTTGTAGAATTTATAGAACAAGGCATATTAGAGGGAGAAGAATTAGAAGATTATTTAAAAGAAAAATTCAATCCTTACCTATGCGATGATATAAGTTCAATTGTCTTAGGATGTACACATTATCCATTTGTAAAAAAGGCGCTATCTAATGTTATTGGAAAAAATATACCTCTTATTGATGGTGGTCTTGGTACTGCGCAGGAATTGAAAAGAAAATTAATGGAATCAGATTTAGTGAATGATTCTAAAGAAAATGGAAATATTTTAGTCTATAATTCTATAAATGATAATAAAATTGTAGATTTCTGTTATAATTTAATTAATGCATAAATATAAGTATAATTCAGATTTGTAATAAATACATATAAGTATTGAATTTTAATTTATATTTTAGATAATAATAGTAGACATAATCAAAAAAATAATAAAGTAAATTGTATTTTTTTATTATTTTCTTCGATTTGTCGTAGTAAGATTGATTTCGAGAGGAGAAATTTTTAGCATGAAAAATCCAATTATCACAATGACTATGGAAAACGGTGGGGTTATTAAAGCAGAATTATATCCTGAAATAGCTCCTAATACAGTACGTAATTTTGTAGATTTAATCAATAGAGGTTTTTATGATGGATTAATATTTCACAGAGTTATTCCAGGATTTATGATTCAGGGAGGATGCCCAGAAGGAACTGGAATGGGAGGCCCAGGATATTCTATAAAGGGTGAATTTACAAGTAATGGATTTAAAAATACATTAAAGCATACTAAAGGTGTATTATCAATGGCTAGAGCTATGCACCCTGATTCAGCAGGAAGCCAGTTCTTTATTATGGTTGCAGATGCTCCACATTTAGATGGACAATATGCATCATTTGGTAAAGTTATTGAAGGTATGGATGTAGCAGATAAAATTGTTGCACAAAAGACTGATATGGCAGATAGACCTTATGAAGATCAAGTAATAAAAAGTGTTAAAGTAGATATGCAAGGTGAAGAAATTAAAGAACCAGAAATAATTGAAGAATAAAAAATATTAGTCATATAAAGTTTTTTAGGCACATGAAATAAGATAATAAATCTAAAACTGATATGAATATTTTTCAAGGAAGCAAAGTGTTATTATAGCTGGCCTATTAGAACACTTTATCAATGCAGGATAATGAAAGATATGCTGGTAGATGGACTTGTTATTTTTTTGATTGTGCCTTATGTATATTAATTATAAAGTATAATAACGTAAAAAGAGGTGGTATAAATGGCAATGAAGGATAAGTGCATATTAGCATATGGATTAAATGAAGAAGAAATTAAGAAAATCGAAAGTCAAAATATTAAGGTTATAGAGATAAGTAATAATACGGCTTTAATGACCTTGGAACAAATAATCTGTGGAAATACGAATGAAAATTCTTATGATGAGTTGCCTAAAAATGAGAAAGCACTTATTTTTAACGGATTTAAGGATGAACAATTAAAATATACTATTAGATATATTAGAGGATTTATTCAAGGAGGGGTATTAGCTATGTGTACACCTCAAAATTATAGATGGACAGTTAAATATCTTTTAGAGCATTTAATCGAAGAGAGAGAATGGTATAAGACAAATGGAGGAAAATAAGGCATATTAATAATTATTTTCTAAGATATGCTTAAGAATAGCAAGAGGGGAGAAAATAAAGTGAGTCGTGTAGGTGAAAATATAAAGCAGGCTAGAGAAAAGAGTGGTATGACAGTTAAGGCTTTAGCTAAAAAGTTAGGTGTGGCTGAAAAATACTTAAATGAAGTTGAAATGGGAAGAAAAGTTGCGCCTGAATCATTTATAGATAAAGCAGCTAAAGTTTTAAAGGCTGATTTAAATGATATAAGTATGGTAGTTACTGATGAAGCATTACAAGAAGAAAAGAAAACATTAAAGGAGCTGCCAAAGAAAAACATAGAAAGCTCAGAGCTTTGGACAGATGCTTTTTCATCGGTACTTAGAAGTGTTCCAGTATATGATTATTCATTATCAAATAAAAAAGCTTCTAAAGAAATGCCGGTTCATTCAAATAAGATAGAAAACTATCCGCAGGACAAGGTATTCTATCTAGAAGTAGAAGATGATGAAATGAATGGGTTTAGAATGTTAAAAGGAGATATAGCTTTTGCACATAGTGTAAAAGAAGTAAGTAATAATGGCTTTTTCTTACTTGATTATAAAGGAAAAAGAAAGATAAGACAGGTAAAAGTTTTAGGAAATTCAAAGGTACTTTTAGTAAGTAATGCCGGAGGATTACTTACTGAAACAATGGAATTAAAAGAGATAGATGTAATTGCTAAACTAGAAAGAGTTGAAATCAAATTATAACAAGTATGATTATAATAAAATAATATTATAACAGAAAAGTAGAGGATAATTGTATGGTGCAATAATCCTCTACTTTTGTTGCATATTAATGCTTATCTGCATACTATGTTTATGTATATATTAATTTAGAGAGTTTTTATTATGGCAGAGTTACAAAGGGAAGTGCCTTCAAAAGTAGATGCCTCCATAGGATTATTGACTAATGTACCAAAGGCAATATTAGATGAAATTGGATTTAAATATCAAAATCAAGGAAATAATTTAGAACTTACAATCTTATATAGAGATACACCAGAACAAACAAGAGTATTTGTTGAAGGGTTAGGTGGTACATTTACAGATTTAGGTTTTAACTTTGCAATCGTTAATATTCCAAGAGATAAATTAGATCAATTATCATTAAGTAACACTATTCAATATATAGAATTACCCAAGAGTTTATATGAGCAAGATGAGGAAAGTAACAGAGTATCATGTATTCTTGATTTGCCTACTAACTTTGCTGTTTCAGGAGAAGGAATATTAGTTGGCTTCGTGGATTCTGGAATAGATTATACGCATCCAGCATTTATGAATACAGAAGGAACAACCAGAATAGAGTATATTTATGATTTAAGTACTGGAGGAAACATATATAATAAACAAACCATAAATGAAGCAATAAAATCTTCTGATCCATTTTCAATAGTCCCATCAAGAGATGATACAGGACATGGGACTCATGTTGCAGGAATTGCTTGTGGTGGAGGAAGGATCAATCAAATGTATAGAGGTGTAGCACCTAGTGCATCAATAGCAATGGTCAAAGCATCAAGGGGAGCTGCGGCTTTAAGCTCACAAATAATGCAAGGTATTAAGTTCTTAATAGATAGAAGTAAAGAACTTAATTTGCCATTAGTAATAAGTCTTAGCTTAAGCACAAATGATGGAGCACATGATGGAAGTAGCATATTAGAGCAGTACGTTAGAACTATAGAAAATCTTGAAAGAGTATCAATTGTTATTGCAGCAGGGAATGAAGGAGATGCAGGCCACCATGTGGGAGGGGAATTAAGTAAAACCAAAAGAGCAATTTTTAATATATCAAGTGATGAAAAGTCAGTTGTTATGAATTTATATAAGCCGATTTTGCCTAATATAGCAATAAGTATAATAAATCCTACTGGGCAAAGCAGTGGAAATGTAAATATACAAGAAGGATATATTCAAGGAGCTATAGGTCGTGATAGATATGATATATATGTAGCTGGACCAAAACCATTTGAATTGAATAGCGAAATAAAGGTAATTCTTTCTGCTAGATCTGATTTTCTTGCGGAAGGAGTATGGACATTAGAAATAAATGTTTTAAATGAATATTTGGGAATATACTCAATATGGCTTCCAGTGCTTGAAGGTCTTAATCCAAAAACAAGATTTTTAGAGCCTAATCAATATAATACTTTGGGAATACCAGCGACAGTAGACAACATAATAGCTGTTGGAAGTTATAATTATAGAACTAACAACTTATCGTCATTTAGTGGCAGAGGAGCACAAAATCAAGGAAATCTAGTGAGGCCAGATTTAGCTGCACCTGGAGAAGGCATACTTGGTCCAGTGCCAGGTGGAGGGTATGATACTAAGACAGGTACATCAATGGCAGCACCACAGGTAGCAGGAATATGTGCACTTATGATGCAATGGGGGATAGTTAAAGGAAATGATCCATATTTGTTTGGCCAAAGATTAAAATATTACTTATTAAGAGGAGCTAAGCGAAGGCGTACAGATGTGACATATCCAAATCCATTATGGGGATATGGAGAAGTATGTGCATTAAATAGCTTTAACTTACTTCAGTCTGATTTAAGCGGAATTTTAACTAGGAAAAATGTGAATCAAGTGAATATGTTAGTAATAAATACTATGACTGATAAATATAATATTCTGAGAAAAAATATAAAGAGGAAAGTTATGGAGAATACAAGTAGTGGAAATGCTATGCAAAACACTGGTATGTTAAAGATTCAATGTTTCAGGGGAGAAGATTACATTCCAATTGATAATGCTAAAATAACTGTAAGGGGAACATCAGTTGCAGAAAATGCTAAAGCTATTGAGTTAGTTACAGATTCAGTTGGACTAACTCAGGTAATAGATTTAGCAGCACCACCGTTAGAATACTCCCTAAATGAAAATAGTAATCAGATACCTTATAGTTTATATGATATAACTATTGAAAGAAGCGGTTTTAGACCAATAGCGATAAAGGGATGTCAAGTCTTTCCTACACAGGTTGCATATCAGATTTGTAATTTAGAGGCAAGTTCAGGACGTGGAGACATGAGACAGGAAATAATAGATATACAGCCAAATACATTAAATGGTAATTATCCGCCTAAGATACCTGAAGAAGTTGATAAGCCAGTACCGCCACCAACTTCAGGGGTTGTATTATCACAAGTAGTAGTTCCAGAATATATTATTGTTCATCAAGGAGGGCCCAATGATCCATCAGCACCAAATTATAAAGTACCATTTAAGGATTATATTAAAAATGTTGCGTCTTGTGAAATATATTCGACTTGGAATAACTCAGCACTTAGAGCAAATATCTTCTGTATTATATCATTTACATTAAATAGAATTTTTACTGAATGGTATAGAGGTAAAGGTAAGAATTTTGATATTACCAGTTCCACAGCTTATGATCATGCATTTAATTATGGCAGAAATATTTATGATAGTATAAGTCAGATTGTAGACGAAATTTTTTCTACTTATGTAAGAAGAACTGGAAAAAAACAGCCACTTTTTACACAATACTGTGATGGAAAGAGTGTTACGTGTCCTCAATGGTTAAGTCAATGGGGAAGTCAAGGGTTAGCACAGCAAGGAATGGTTCCATTTGATATATTGAAACATTACTATGGGGACGATATTGAATTAGTTACAGCTGAAAAAGTATCAGGAAGTCCGCAGTCATATCCAGGGCAAGAGTTAACGATTGGATCATCTGGTCCTGATGTAAGGACAATTCAAGGTCAATTAAATAGAATAGCAAGAAATTATCCTTTGATTCCAAAGCAGGCTGAAGATGGTCAATATACTCAAAAAACAGCAGATGCAGTAAAAACATTTCAACAAATATTTACATTACCACAAACAGGAGTGGTCGATTATGCAACATGGTATAAGATATCAGATGTTTATGTTGGGGTAACAAGACTAGCAGAACTAAATACTACAGAATCAAGCAGGGGATGGTCTTTAAATGAGTTTATGCCACCAATAATACCTGAATTAGACAATAAGAGAGGAATACCTAAATTTTATTATTAGAGAGATAAAAAATAGTAGACCAATTATGGACTGCTATTTTTTTACTCCTTCAAGATTAAAATCAGGAATATAAGAGATATTATTTGTTCCATCATCTTGAATAAATCCATTTTTGACACCAAGGTCTAAGGCGTAATTAATTAAACTATCATAAAGCTTGGGATTAAGAGGCTTATTTATTTCAGGATAATTACAAGCTTTAAACATAGGCACATATTGGTTCATTAAACTTATATAAACATCATCACCATATCTATTATAAATACAGTCAACTACTTTCTTGGAATCAAAAAGAAGTCCTGGAAGCATTAGATGCCGTATAATAACCCCTTTCATTATAAGCCCAGCTTCATTAAATGCTGGCTTTCCAACTTGTCGTAACATCTCATCTATTATCTTTAGTACGTTAGAAGAATAATTCTTAGCATTAGAATATTTAAGAGCATATTTATCGTTAAAGTATTTAAAGTCCGGAAGGTAAACATCAATGTATCCATCCAGTAACTTTATAGTTTCAATAGAGTCATAGGTATTAGTATTATATAGAATAGGTATAGTTAATTTATTCTTTTTAGCGATTTTTAGAGCTTCTATAATTTGAGGAACGTAGTGTGTTGGAGTAACTAAATTTATGTTATTTGCGCCTTCTTCTTGAAGCTCTAAAAATATTTCTGAAAGTCTCTCAATAGATACTTCCATACCTATGACAGAAGACTCATTTTTAAAGTTTTGATTTTTTAAACTGTCAGAAGTACAAAGAGAAAATTCTTCTTTTTCAGTTCCTTGACTTATATTGTAATTTTGGCAGAATACGCAGTTTAGATTGCAATGAGAAAAAAATACAGTACCTGAACCTTTTTCCTGGGAAATAGGAGGCTCTTCCCAAAGGTGTAAAGAAGCTCGGGCAAGTTTTACTTTATTTGAAGCTTTACAAAATCCAATTTGACCAGCATTTCTGTTAATTTTACAGTTTCGATAACAAAGAGTACACTCATCTAATAAATTTAAATAGTTCATTTATATCAAATCCTTTATGGTAATTATTAAATAATATTATAAAAAGTATACCATATTTATTTCACTGAGTGAGATTTATTGGATCTGAAAAAGTCTTTTTTATGTTTAAAAAAGAATATTATGCACTGGCATATGAAAACTAGGCTTAATAATCCAAACATAGGATATAACTTAGTTATAAGATTTCCAAAGCCTAGTTGAGATATTAAAAGTGCAAAAATTATAACTACAAATATAGCTTTTTTAAATTCAATATTAAATGTTTTGTTCAAAGTTTTACTTATTGAATATATATCTGAGACTTCAGTAGAAAACATCTCTAGCCAAATAATCACAAGTAGCAAAGCTTGAATCAGATTGCCAAATCTATTTGCTACAAAAAGCAAAGGTATTTCATAATTATATATATAAGGTTGATTAACAGTTAATAATAAATTAATCATTAGGCAAAGTATTGTAAGGCCAATAGCCCCGACTATTACTCCAATAATCATAATCTTACTTTTCTTCATTTGTGTACTAAGAGGAACTAAAACTCCAGATGCTGAAAGTGTATTATAGCCTGCATATAATATTGTGGAAAAGAGAATTCCTGATCTTTTAGGTTGAAAACTCGTGATATTAGTAAATGAAACTGCATCCTTACAAAATGAAAAATATAGAATTGTGATAAGCGTAATGGTAAAAATTAATCCAGGAACAATAAAAGAGTTAACTTCGATTAAGCCTTCAGTATCTCTAAGTAAAAAAAATACAGCAATTAAAATCATAAGTAATGACCCAATTATCTTTGGTATTCCAAAGAATTGATGAATTAGAGCTCCACTGCCAGCAAGTATTATAGAAGCACTAGAAATAAGAAATAAAGTAGTTATAAGTCCTGTGAATTTTCCAAATATATTAGGACTTATTATATTCATAACATCACTATATGAATTAAGATTATAATTAACGCTTATTCTTGAGATTATAGAATTTATTAAAATGTAAAAAATGCCACAGCCTATGATACCTAAAAAGCTTGCAATTCCATATTGAGTAAAGAATTCTGTGATTTCTTTTCCAGAAGCAAGTCCAGCTCCGACGATTGTACCAATAAATACTGTAGCAACTTGAAAAATTTTGATTAATTCGTTTTTCAATATTTATCCCCCTAAAGAATATTACTTGTATAATATATAAGGTTTACTTTTAATTTATTCTATAAATTATATTATTGGTTAACAATTTATGATTAAAAGTTAACATGTATAGCTAATGGAAAGGAAATGAATAACTATTACTAAAAGTCTGAAAAGTATCTAATGTACATTTTGTAATTAAAAATGTACAATTAGTTTGGAAATATATTTTATTATGTTTAAGATATATGTAATTACAACGATTCGTGATTAAAAATCATTATTATAGGTTCGGAGGTCTTATGGATAATTTTTGGAATGGTAAAAGATATCACAGTTTAAATTATTTTTTAAGAAATAAATTTGGAGAAAAAGTATTCAAAATCTCTTTGGATGGAGGTTTTTCATGTCCTAATAGAGATGGAAAGATAAGTAGTGGAGGATGCCTTTTCTGCAGTGAAAGAGGTTCAGGAGATTATGCTGGAAATAGAGAATTATCTATTACAAAGCAATTTAATGATATAAAAGAAATGATGGCACAGAAGTGGAAGAATGGGAAATACATAGCTTATTTTCAGGCATATACAAATACTTATGCACCTGTTCAAGAATTAAGAAGAAAATATGACGAAGCATTGAAGCAAGAGGGAGTTGTAGCCATTGCAATAGCTACAAGACCAGATTGTTTAGATAATGATGTACTGGATTTATTAGAGGAGATAAACAATAAAGTTTACCTTTGGATAGAACTTGGGCTTCAGACTTGCAATGATAAAACGGCTAAGATAATAAATAGAGGATATGAATTACAGGTTTTTGAAAATGCTATGAAGAAATTAAAAGAAAGAAATATTGATGTAGTGGTTCACGATATTCTAGGATTGCCAGGCGAAACTAAGGAAGATATGCTAAAGACAATAGATTATATTTCTCATTCTGGGGCCAAAGGAATAAAGTTACATTTGCTACATCTGATGAAGTATACTCCAATGGTAAAATTATATGAAACGGGCAAGCTAGAATTTTTATCTCAAGAGGATTATGTTGAATTGATTATAAAGGGTATAACTCTTCTTCCTAAGGATATGGTGGTTCATAGGCTTACAGGAGATGCACCTAGAAGTCTCTTAATTGGTCCCATGTGGAGCCTAAAAAAATGGGAAGTTTTGAATTCAATAGATAAAGCGTTAGAAGAAAATGAATTATGGCAAGGAAAGAATTATAGGGAGATATAAAGATTATGAAAATAGATATTATAATATCAGCTGATGATATAAAAGAAAGTAAAATAAAAGACAAAATAGTTGTTGTAATTGATATGTTTAGAGCAACATCTGTAATAATTACAGCTTTAAACAATGGCTGTAAAGAAGTCATTCCTTATTTAACAATTGAGGAGACGTTAGAAGAAGCTAGAAAGCTTGAGAGAGAAGATTATATTTTAGGGGGAGAACGAAGAGCTGTTAAAATAGATGGATTTGATTTATCAAACTCTCCACTTGAATATACAAAAAATAATGTTGAAAATAAAACGGTATTTCTAACTACAACAAATGGAACAAAAACTCTTACAAAGTCCAAATCTGCCAAAAGGATACTTATAGGTGCTATGATAAATGCAAAAGCAGTAGCTAATAATCTAATGAAGATAAATGAAGATGTAGTAATTATAAATGCAGGAACAAATGGCAATTTTTCAATGGACGATTATATTTGCAGTGGATATATAATTAATGAAATATTAAAAGATGATAAAAGTATTGAACTTACAGATATAGCTCGAACAGCTAATATTATATATGAAGAGAATGTGGATATAATGAGTTATGTAAAACAAGCAACACATTATTCGGTTATGAAGTCTTTAGAATTAGATAATGATATTGAGTATTGTGTTAAAAAAAGCATTGTAAATATAGTTCCAGAATATAAAAATGATAGGATTAAATAATTATAGATGTAATTATAAAAAATCGATAACTGAATAGTATGTGTAATATATTTGGAAATATGATATTACGCCTATAAAATTAAAGCCTTAGGTAATTAATGTACCTAAGGCTTTAAAATAATTAGCTTTCATATTGTTTTAATAATTCGTATATTCGTGGAGAACAATTTTTTCCTTTACACGAACCACTTCCAGCACCTGTAGCTTCTTGAACTTCTTTCACAGTAGAAGCACCATTTCTAATGGCTTCTTTTATTTTAGCACGAGTAATAAGCTTGCAGGTACAAGTTTTAGTTAATTTATCTAAAATAGCTTCATTCACGTTATTATCCATATATAATCTCCTTAAAATAATTTAATTTTAAATAATTAAATCACTTTATTAAATAATGGTCAATAGGTATTTTTAAGCGTTATAGAGTCTAGAAATGAACCATCATTAATATTTAGTTCCAAATAATCGTCCTAGAAAACTTTGCTTTGATTTTTGGGAAGCTATTTCTTCCTGAACATAATAGGCACGTTCAATTATATTTTTAAATCTTTTAATCTCATCTGCTAAATTTTTTCCATTAGTAACAAATGATTCATTTAAGTTATTTAACTGAGAATTAACATTATTTTCAAATAAAATTCTATTATCTATTAATGTATTGACTCTTTCAGATAGTTCACTATAAGAATCCATAGATACATTTGTATTAAATTTAAGGTCTATGTAATCTTTAATCTCATTTATTATGCTATTTTTAAAGATATCCAGTTGCTTATTCTGTTCTTTTATAATTGATTCGATAATTTGTTGTATAATTAGCGCATTACTTTCATCAATTTTATTAGATAAATAGTCTTTAATATTATTGATTTTCTCACTTTCTAATTCTATAACTGAAGAGATAATTTCTTTAGCTGATAGTGAGTTATCTTCTTTTACTTCTAATAAATCTTGAATATCCAAAGGCAATTCTTCACAATACTTTTGAACTTCTTTGATAGACATACCCTTATTTTTTAAGTTTATCAGGAATTCAAGCTTGTCAACATCTTTATTTGTATATCTAAATTCCTTATTAGATATTTCTATTTTTAAGATGTTATCAAAAACATTAGTATAATATCGTATGCTACTATCCTCTTCCCCTAATAAATCAGCTACCTGACTTAGAGAATAGTATAAAATATCTCCTCTTCTTTTGTTTTGCATAATATTTTCATCTTGAATATCTAAAGTGTTAGTTTCAGAATTCATAATTATCGTAAATCCCCTTTCTATACGATTGAAATTAGCTTTGATAAAAAATAAATTACGTTAAAAGTAGAAAGTATTATATTAAAATTAACTTAATTATAATACAATTTATAATAAAAAGGATTAAATTTTTATATTTTTCTTTTAATATTGTCACAATTGGTATAAAATTATAATGTTAGGAAGAATTTTCCCGAACAATACTATTATATAATAAGGTCCAATATTAAAGAATAAAAATTTTAAATTATTTTATAAATTATACATAATAATGAATAGGGGGATTAATTATGGAAAAGAGCAAAATGTTATTAGTTGCCCTTGGGCAAGGTGCTGGAAATATAGTAGACGGATTATTAAGTAAAAATAAAAGCTATAATGGATTATTTTTTAATAGCAGCTTATCAGATATAAAACCATTAAAAAATGCCAATATAGATAAAAACGTATACCTATATCCAGGAACTGATGGTTCAGGAAGGGATAGAAGTAAGTCAAAAGAGATGATAAAGGACAATGCAAATGCAGTAGGAACTTTATTAAGAAAATTTCCTCAAACAGAAGTTATGGTTGTTTTTACGAGTATGGCAGGAGGAACAGGGTCTGGTGCAGTTAAAACTTTTATACAAGTAGCATCAGCAGCTATTCCATCTACAAAAATAAATGTAGTAGCAATTTTACCAAGCTTACAAGAAGATCAATTATCATTCACAAACGCAATTGAGTGCTGGAATGATATTAATAGTGTAATCAATTTAATCAGTGATATTAAATTTGTTGATAATAATAAAAGAAATACATATAAAGAAGTTAACAATGAAGTAGTAGAAAGCTTAGATTTAGCATATAATTTGATGGGAATTCATATTGATGGTAACATTGATAAGAAAGATTCATTCAGGATAAACACAGCTAATGGTGCTGGACTTGTTTTAAAATTATATGATGGATTAAAAGATGCGAAAACAGCTATAGACTTAGCTATAAAGAATAGTGTATTTGCACAACCAGACATGTATGATTGTGATTACTTAGGGATAAATGTAAAGGTAGATGGATACGATCCAAATGAGATTTCTAAGTGTTTCGAAGTTTATAAAAGTACATATATGACATATAATAATGCATTTAATACAGTTGTTCTTGGAGGTTGCGAAATACCTACTGAATCAATTAAATTAATAAAAATGGCATTAGATGACAAGAATAAAAGAAAACAATCAAGAGATAGAAGAAAAAGTATTATTATAGATTTTGATGACAATATGGAACAAAGAGATGAAAGCACAGGATCACATTCATATGATTCTGATGAATTAGAATTTTCTTTTGAATAAAATATAACTAATATTATTAAGAATCAATCAGGGAGATGTTACAGAAATTAAGCACAAGTAACCTCTCTTTTTTGCTGTTAAAAGAAGCAGCACATATATTTAAAATAGTTATCTTAACAGACATATTAAAACAAAATGAAGCTAGGAATTCACTAGGAATTGACATTTATAAGTCGGTAATATATAATAAATGAGATAAAAGACTATGATTAGGAAAAGTATCTTAAGATATTATTTTTAGAGAGTAGCTGTTTGGTGTAAAGCTATAATAAATCTTAGAGAAAATCACCTAGGAGTTGGAGACTGAAAGGCGAGATTAGCCAAATAAGTTATCACGTAACAGCCTGCGTTAAAGGATTGAGTATGTATGTACTTGAAATAAAGCATTTAATTTATTGTTAAGTGTTAACCTTAGGTGGTTCGCGAATTCAACTTCGTCCTGTAGGATGGAGTTTTTTTATTTTTAAAATAAGTAATGGAATTTTTGAAGTCTATAAAGGACTAATAAAATATAAAATTGGAAAGTATAAAGTTAATGTTTAGTAATTGATAGAATTTTGGATACTAAGTAATTTTATTCTTAATTGTGCACTGTTAATTGTTAACTATTAACTGAATAAAGGAAAGGGGAATTTTTAATGTACAATAAGGTAGATGCATCAAAAGGTACCGTCAATATGGAAAAAGATATAGCAAAGCTTTGGACGGAAAATGACATTATACAAAAAAGTTTTGATTCAAATCAAGATGGAGAATATTTTACTTTTTATGATGGTCCTCCAACAGCAAATGGAAGACCTCACGTGGGTCATATTTTAACAAGAGTTATGAAGGATATTATCCCAAGATACAAAGTTATGAAGGGATATAAGGTTCTAAGAAAAGCAGGATGGGATACTCATGGGCTTCCTGTAGAATTAGAGATAGAAAAGAAGCTTGGAATTTCAGGAAAAGGACAAATTGAGGACTTTGGCGTAGAAAAGTTTGTTAAAGAATGTAAGGATAGTGTATTCTCATATGTTAGCCTATGGAAGGAAATGTCTGAGCAATTAGCTTTCTGGGTTGATATGGATGATCCATATGTAACGTATCATGATAATTACATTGAATCAGAGTGGTGGGCTTTAAAACAAATGTGGAATAAGGGTCTTTTATATAAGGGCCATAAGGTAATGCCTTACTGTCCAAGGTGTGGAACAGCTCTTTCATCTCATGAAGTTGCTCAAGGATATAAAGATGTTAAGGATTTAACTGCAACTGTTAAATTTAAAGTTAAAGGAGAAGCTAACAAGTACATATTAGCTTGGACAACAACTCCTTGGACATTACCATCTAACTTAGCATTATGTGTTAATAAGTCATATACATATTGTGAAGTAAAAGCTCACGATGAAATATATATTTTAGCTAAAGATTTGGTAGAAAAAGTTTTAGGCGAAAGAGAACATGAAATAGTTAAAGAATTTAAAGGTGAAGAATTACTGGGAGTAGAATATGAACAATTAATGCCTTTTGCAAAAGTTGAAGGTAAAGCATTTGTAGTAATTCATGGAGATTATGTAACACTATCAGATGGTACTGGTATAGTTCATATTGCACCAGCTTATGGTGAAGATGATAGCTTTGTTGCAAAGAAAAATGGAATTGCTTTTGTAAACTTAGTAGATGCAAGTGGTAACTTTGTTCCAGAAGTTACACCATGGGCAGGTAAGTTTGTTAAGAAATGTGATGAAAGTATAGTTAAATACTTGGAAGAAAATAATAAATTATTTAGTGCGCAAAAGCATCTACATTCATATCCACATTGCTGGAGATGTGATACACCACTTTTATACTATCCAAAGGATAGCTGGTTTGTTGCAATGACTAAAATGAGAGACAAACTAGTTGAAAATAATAATAAAATTAATTGGTATCCTGATAATATTAGAACAGGAAGATTTGGTAAGTTCATTGAAAATGTTATTGACTGGGGTATTTCAAGAGATAGATACTGGGGTACACCACTTCCAATATGGCAATGTGAATGTGGCCATCAAGAATGTATTGGAAGCAGAGAAGAATTAGAATCAATGGCTACTACAGATTGTAAGGGGATAGAATTACACAAACCTTATGTAGATGGAATAAAGTTAAAATGTCCACACTGTGGTAAAGAAATGAAGAGAACTCATGAAGTAATTGACTGCTGGTTTGATTCAGGATCAATGCCTTTTGCACAATGGCACTATCCATTTGAAAATAAGGAAACTTTTGAAAAGAATTTCCCAGCACAATTTATTTCAGAAGCAGTTGACCAAACAAGAGGATGGTTCTATACATTACTTGCCATTTCAACATGTTTATTTGATACAAATTCCTTTGAAAATTGTATCGTATTAGGGCATGTTTTAGATAAAAAAGGACTTAAGATGTCTAAACATAAAGGAAATGTTGTAGATCCATTTGAGGTATTAAACAGTCAAGGGGCAGATGCTACAAGATGGCATTTCTATACTGCAAGTGCACCATGGCTTCCAACAAGATTTTCAATAGATGATGTTGGAGAGGCTCAAAGAAAATTCTTAGGAACATTATGGAATGTATACTCATTCTATGTTTTATATGCTGAAATAGATAAGTTTGATCCAACTAAGTATGCTGATTTTGTTTCAGATAACGTAATGGATAAATGGATTATATCTAAATTAAATACTTTAATTGAAACTGTTGATGAAGGTTTAAATACTTATAAGATTACTCAATCAGCGTTAGCTATTGAAGATTTTACTGATGAATTATCAAATTGGTATGTAAGAAGAAATAGAGCAAGATACTGGTCACAAGAATTAACAAATGATAAGATAGGTGCTTATGTAACACTTCACAAAGTATTAACAACTTTGGTTAAAGTAGCAGCACCATTTGTACCATTCATGACTGAAGAAATTTATCAAAATTTAGTTGTAAATTTAGATGAGAATGCACCGGAAAGTGTTCATTTATGTGTTTGGCCAGAAGTTGATAAAGCAGCTATAAACAAGGAACTAGAAAATGAAATGGATCTAGCATATACACTTGTTAAGCTTGGAAGAAGTGCTAGAAACTCAGCTAATGTTAAAAACAGACAGCCACTTTCTGAAATGCTTATTTCAACAAAGTCTCTTCCAGAATATTATGGAGATATTGTAAAGGAAGAATTAAATATTAAAAAAGTTGAATTAGGAGCAGATTTATCTAAGTATGTTAACTTTGAAATAAAACCTAATCTTCCTGTTATAGGTAAGATGTATGGTAAGCTAATTCCACAAATTAAAAAGGCTATTTCAGAAAAGAATCAAATGGAATTAGCTCAAAAAATTCAAAATGGTGGAAGTGAAGCTATTGACGTTAATGGAACAGAAATAGTTCTTACAAATGAGAATCTTTTAGTTACAATGCAAGGTCTAGAGGGATATGCATTTGCAGGAGAGGGTGAACTAGGAGTTGTTTTAGATACAATAATTACACCTGAGCTTCAAGAAGAAGGTCATGTAAGAGAGATAATTTCAAAGATTCAAAACATGAGAAAAGATAAAGGCTTTGAAGTTGCAGATAGAATAAATCTCTATGTATCGGACAATGATATGTTAATAGACGTCATTAAGAAGTTTGAAGAAACAATTAAAAAAGAGACTTTAACTTCTGATGTTATTTATAACAAGCAAGCTGATTATTCAGAAACAGTTATAAATGGAGAAACACTAAACATGAATGTTGAAGTAACAAAATAATAATAGTAATAATAATAGGCTGAGAATTAAAATAATTTCTTGAGATTCTCAGTCTATTTATTTGTAATAATAATCTTTAGTTTTATTATTCAGATATAATAACTTACATTACAATATAAAATTATGAAATTAAGTTTAAAAGTTATGATTTTTGACAAAACTTACAATAATACAATAATTTATTGTAAGTTCTGTTGATTTATAATGTAATATATTAGTATAATAAAATTATCTAGAAAAATTCAAAGGAGGAATAATAATGGCTACTTCTATTAAGGATGTTGCAAAAGAAGCTGGAGTATCAATTGCAACAGTTTCTAGAGTTTTAAATGATATCGATGTAGTAAATGAGGATACTAAGAAAAAGGTTTTGGATGCAATAAAGAAACTTGGATATAGACCCAATATAGTTGCAAGAAGTTTAAAAACTCAAAGAACAAAAACAATCGGAATTTTACTCCCAGACATATCAAATCAATTTTACCCAGAAATCGTAAGAGGTGCTGAAGATGTATCGAATATATACGATTACAACATAATACTATGTAATTCAGATCTGGATATAGAAAAAGAAAAAGAATACTTAAGAGTACTTAAAGAGAAAATGGTCGATGGTGTAATTTACATGAGTAGTTCTCTTAATGAGGAAATCTTGGAATTAATCAATGAATTAGACCTAAAAACTGTGCTAGTTGAAACAAAGGATAAAGAAGGATTATTACCAAGTGTAACTATCGATAACGTTAAAGCTAGTTATGACAGCACAAAATTATTAATTGAAAAAGGTATAAAAGAAATAGCTTTCATAGGAACTGAAAAGGAAAGTAAAAACGCTTGGGGCGATAGGTATGTTGGTTATGAAAATGCTATGAAGGAAGCAGGAATAAAGATAGATCCAGAATTGGTTTATCTTAGTTCAATGAAAGTAAAAAGTGGATATGAAGGAATACAAAAGTTTATAAAGCAAAGTAAGAAATTTAAAGGTGTCGTATGTGCATCTGATGATATTGCAATGGGTGCAATAAATGCTTTAAGAGATAACAAATTAAAAATTCCTAAAGATGTGAGCGTTGTGGGATTTAATGATAATTTTGCAGCATCTATTTTCTATCCAAAGATTACAACAATTTCTCAACCAACTTATGATATGGGATCTGTTGCTATGAGGATGCTTATAAAGTTGTTAAACAAAAAGGAACTAGAAGAGCCTCATTATGTTCTAGAACATCAATTGGTTGAAAGAGAAAGTACAATATAATAAAAAGAAAACGTGTGTTAAAAAAAAGGTGGAGCATATAAAGCGCCGCCTTTTTTGTTTTCAAAATTAGTTGTAATAACACCCAAATAATACTAAAATTGTTATTGTTGCAGTCAGTAAAAGTTTATATTAATTTACTTATAACGTTTAATTAATATAAATTATTTATAATGCTTTAATTACTGAGAAAATTTTTATATAAGGGGGATATTTATGAATAGTCAGAAACGGTTGGGAGAAATGAAAATAGGAAAGTTAATACTTGAATTTTCGATTCCAGCAATAATAGGTATGCTGGTTAATACTTTATACAATATAATAGATAGAATATTTATTGGACATATAGAAGGAATAGGAAATATAGCTATGGCAGGGGTAGGAATAACAATGCCTCTCATGACTATAATTTTAGCGTTTGGAATGTTAATTGGCATTGGGACAGCAACGAAGATATCAATAAAGCTCGGAGAGCATGATAAAGAAGGTGCAGAAAAGTTATTGGGGAATGCATTTACTTTAATAATAATAATAAGTATTTTCTTAACTATATTTGGACTTGCATTTTCAAATCCACTCTTAAAAATATTTGGTGCTAGTGAAAATATTATAGGTTATGGAGAAGAATTTATCCAAGTAATTTTTAGTGGATGTATTTTTAACATGATTAGTTTTGGTCTTAACCATTCAATCAGAAGTGATGGAAGTCCTAGAATTGCTATGGCATCTATGCTTATGAGTGCAATTATTAATATTATTTTAGATCCTATATTTATATTTGGTTTTAACCTTGGAGTTAGAGGAGGAGCACTCGGAACTGTAGTTGCACAAACAGTAAGCAGTACTTGGATATTATATTATTTTACTAAAGGAGCCGGCGTGTTAAAAATTAGAAAAGAAAATTTAAAGCTTAGTAAAAAAGCTGTGTTGAGTATAATTGCTATAGGAATAAGTCCATTTAGCATGCAGCTTGCACAAAGTGCAGTACAAATAGTTTGTAATAACTCTTTGCAGAAATATGGTGGAGATATAGCAGTTAGCGCAATGACAATAATAGGAAGCGTGGCTATGGTATTTTTAATGCCTATTTTTGGATTAAATCAAGGATTGCAGACTATAATTGGTTATAATTTTGGAGCGAAGAAATATGATAGAGTTAAGCAGGCTGTAAAGTATGGAATTATAACAGCTACTGTAATAGTAGCTGTGGGATTTATAATTATTGAAGGAGCTTCAGAAATTTTAGTCAAGGCTTTTAATGGAGACAGTTCACTTATACAAGTCACATCACATGGGATGAGAATATTTCTAATTATGCTTCCATTTATAGGTGGGCAGATCGTAATAACTAATTATTTCCAATCTGTTGGAAGAGTTAAAATATCAATGATTTTAAGTTTGTTAAGGCAAGTGATAATATTAATTCCATGTCTTTTAATAATTCCAATATTTTTTGGATTAAATGGAGTGTGGATTGCCGGAGCAACATCTGATTTTTTGTCAGTTACAATTACATTTATTGTATTTATTAAAAAATCAAAGGAATTATCAGAGGATAAAAAAGTAAAAGAAGCCGTACTTGAAAACTAGAATATCAATAATATAAAAAGCGTAGTTAATATCAGTTAAATATTAACTACGCTTTTTTTATGTATTTAAAGAATTCCCTCATTCTTTAAGATATCTTCTAATTTTTGAACCCTAGATGATAAGGTCATAAATTTTTCTTTTAGTTGTTCTTTTGAAGATGGTTCATCATCGTTTATAAATCTTTCCATATCTTCTACAGTTTTTAATGCTTCTTCTATATCTTGTTGAGCCACTTTTAAATTTGAGTCGTTCATAAAAATCTCCTTTTAATTTAATTATGTAATTACATCCTATCACTACTAAAAAATAAGTGCAAGGAATATAAATATAAGGAGTAATTATATTAGGCACATTCAAAAAATAACAAGTCCATTTGCCAGCCTATTTTCTATCATAGCAGAAGCTCGACTCGCATACGCTCGCTGAGTAAGCGATTCACACAAAA
>NZ_LZZL01000056.1:0-40688 GCF_002006495.1 Clostridium sp. BL-8 | reverse complement strand
GAGTAAGCGACCATCATCAAATCATAGATTTGAGATGTCTGCTTAACCGATTCACGCCAAATCATAGATTTGGGTTCTCTGCTTAAGAACCTTTAACAGCTCATTTTTAAATGTTTTCTTCACAAAAATATTTATGATTTCTAGTGAAGATATCAACTTAAGATATAGCATAGATACAAAAATGTTCATTTAATAAGTTAAATATAGAATGAGGCCACTAAAAAATATTAGTAATTTAGATATATCTATATATTATTATAGATAAATTATGTCTAAAAACCGTTACAAGGCTATTTAGAAGACTTTTTTAGTATCAGGTTTATTTTTCTAAACAATTTGTGCAAAGAATATAAAGGATTTTTTATCGACCTCATATAGAATTATGAAAGTAGAATCAAAGGAAAGGAGTTATTATGATGTATGATTATCCATTGTACAGGCCGCCAAGTGAGGCTAATAGTTTAATAATACAAGTTACTTTGGGGTGTTCTCACAATAAATGCAGTTTTTGCAGTATGTATAAGTCTAAGAAATTTATGATAAAATCTTTAGATGATATTAAAAATGATATAAATTATTTTAGACAAGTATATAAATATGTAGAGAGAATATTTTTAGCAGATGGAGATGCTTTAATTATTCCTACGGAGAAGTTAAAAGAAATATTCTCATATATAAAGGAAGTATTTCCTGAGTGCAAAAGAATTACTCTTTATGGATCACCTAAATCAATTTTACTTAAAACCACTCAGGAATTAAAGGAGCTTAAAGCTTCAGGTTTATCCATGATATATATGGGCGTTGAAAGCGGAGATGATGAAGTTTTAAAAGATATAAATAAAGGTGTAGATGGTGAAACTTTAATAAAGGCTGGAAAGATGGTTAAAGATGCAGATATTTTACTTTCAGTAACCGTTATTGCTGGTATAGGTGGAAAAAAATCAAGTAGAAATCATGCAATCAAAACTGGGAAAATAATAACTGAAATGTCGCCAGATTATCTAGGTGTATTGACGCTTATGATTGAAAAGGACACGGTTTTATATAATAAAATTTTAAATAAAGAATTTGAAGTTTTAAGTGATAGAGAAATTTTAAATGAAATCAGGCTTTTAATAGAACAAATTAATGTTAATGAACTAATGGTATTTAGATGTAATCATGCATCAAATTATATTTCATTAAAAGGGAATTTACCGCAGGATAAGGAAATGTTATTAAAGCAAATTGATCATTATATGAGAAATAACAGGTTAAAAGGTGAGGAAGAAAGAAGATTATAAATATATATAACTATTTTAAATAATGTTTTTTATAAGAATATAAGTAAACAGTTTCTAACTTAGAATTAGAAGCTGTTTTTTACTAGAAATTATTAGTATAAGTATTTTTGAAATGTATATATTCTTAAGCTGAGGTTAATATAGTAAAGACTCCGTAAATAAACATATGTAAAGGGGAGCAGGTTATGAATATATTTAATACAAAATTGTTTGATAGCCTTATAAAGCTTATTGAAAAATTGTATTGTATTATTTTTATAGTTATATTAATGGTCGCTTTGTTTAATGTATTTTTCAATTTGGGAATCGTGCCTATAGAAAGTTTTGATGAAGCAAGGCATGGTGTTAGTGCCTATGAAATGATGAAAAGAAATAATTATGTAGTAAATACTTATGCTTATAATAATGACTATTGGAACTTAAAACCTCCAATAAGCTTTTGGATAATAGTCTTAGGGTATAAAATTGCCGGATTTAATCCACTAGGACTTAGATTGTTTTCAGGATTAGCAGCAATGTTAACCATATTAATTATAGGAATTTTTAGTTTATGTAAGTATGGAAGGCTGGCATCATTAATTTCTACAATTGTTATGGCTACAACAATACCATTTATTACAGAACATTGCGCACGTACTGGGGATGCCGATTCTATTTATGTACTATTCTTTACAATGGCAATAGTATCATTGGCATTAGTAGAAAAGAATAGCAAATGGATATATGCTTTTGGAATCTCTTTTGCTTTAGCATTTTTAAGTAAGAGCTGGCATGCAGGTAATATAATTGTAATAGGAATAATTTATTTATTATTGAGTAAGTTTTTATTTAAGCTAAAAGTAAAACAAATATTTTTATTGGTTTTAAGTATCTGTGCACCTATATTTATATGGATGATATTAAGATACATCAATGATGGTATAACCTTTTTCAAAACCATGATAGAATTTGATTTACTGAAAAGAACATCAGAGGTTCTAGAAGGTCATATTGGTGGATACTGTTTTTATTTAGAAGGATTGCAATGGTCGTATTTTTATTGGAATCTTCTTTTTGTTGCAACATCTATGGCATACATAGTTCTTATATATAGATATATAGGAAATAAGGAAACGGTTAATAATGGCTTGATTATAGGTACATGGATAGTTGTACCATTTCTATTGTATACTATGGCGAAAACGAAAATATCATGGTATATGCTTCCGGTATATCCTGCTATAGCCTTAAGTATAGGTGTTACAACAAGTTTTCTATTAAAAGAAAAAAATAGAAATTTAATTACTCAAATTATATTAATTGTGATGATGGCAATATCTATATATAAAAGTGAAGAAGTTATAGTAAGTAGAATTTCAAATCCTGAGCCAGAGCTTAATCAAGAATTAATCAAGGATATTGGAAGTATGCAGCAATATAAAGGAAAAAGAATATATATAAATCACTATGATCAAAGCTACTGGTTAAGTGCTGAATTATATGATGATTTAACTCCAATAGAAGGAGGAGCAGAAGGTTTTTTGGAAGATAATGCAAATGATTCACTTTTATTTATTACAAAAGATGATGTTAATATACTTGGAGATAAAAAGAATGATTTAAAGGTTCTTTTTGAAAATGAATCAGCCTATATATTTACAAAATAAGCTTAAGCAGACGTTTTTTATGTGTGTTTAAGTTTATTTTTTTGGAAAATTTTAATTATCGTGTTCACCTTTGAAGGAGTAAAAAGTTATATATGTGTGGTACCATTAAAAAGTGGACATAAGGGGTGAGTAAAAATTAAGGATGATATATGCAGTTTAATAAAAGAGGATTTAGCTATAATTTACAAATATTTAATTTCAATAGGTTCATCAAAGGAAGATGCAGAAGATATTGTGCAGGAAACGTTCATTAAAACTTATGAAAATATTGATATATTAATTGATGGAAATATAAAAGCATGGATGTTTAAGGTTTCTATTAACAAATTTTATACATTATATAAAAGAAGTAAAATTAATGTGAGTTTAACAAATGAACTATATGCTACTATTGAAAGTGATTTTAAAATAGTACATATAGATAATTCTATGGAGGTTAATAGAATTTTAGCATCAATGAAAGAAAGTGAAAAAAATTTACTAGTTTTAAAATATAGTTTGGGAATGTCTTATAGAAGCATAGGCAATCTACTTAATCTTGAAGAAGGATCAGCAAAGACTTTATGTTATAGAGCGAGAAATAGGTTTAAAGAAATATGGGAAGGTGAAAAATATGAATAAAGATATTGAAGATATATTTTCAAATAACATGGAGAATGAAATCAAGAAGGAAATAAAAAAGAAAAGAAAACAGTTAAATTTAAAGCTAATAACAATTTCAATAATTTCAACGTTAATTATAATTATTTTAGGAATATTGACGCTAAATTTTGCAAGTGATAAATATATAGAAAATGCTTATACCAAGGAGGAAAAGAAACTTGAATTGGAAAATGTAATAATGAATCCAAATGAATATATAGGAAAAGAAACATGTGAAGTGACAGGGTATTTTAAATACATGAGTACTTATGAGTATGGAAAGAGAATTGCAGGCAAAGTTATTTATGCTGGTTCTACTAATTATTTAGGAGGTCTTTTAAAAGATAAAATGTCAAAAGAAAGGTTGGCGATAAGCAACATCCCATTAAATGATAATATAAGTGAAAGATCCAGCGATGTTTATGGACTAAGAAAACTGCAATTTTTATATCCATATGTTAATTATGAAAAAAACATATATGATTATCAAACAGAAAATAATAAAATTACTGATAATACATCATCTTCTGATAAAGAAAATATAATAAATGATTTTCAATACTTGAATGAAATTGATAATGATAAAACAGTTGAAATGGCATTGTCCTTCAATAAAGAATATAGTTATGAAGAAGTAAACAAAATGCTAGATAGCAATTTAATAACATTTTATTGGGTTGATAATAATTCTGAAGATGAAAAAGAACATGCAGTTGAATTAAAGAATCCGGCATTTAATGTTATAGGGATAAAGTCTACTGACGGGGCTGGTGAATTTAGAGTGGATGTTGATAGCAGGATGGAAAATTTCAAAACTGCACTTAAGCAGTTAAAAGAAATAGGAGATACGCAATATATTGAAAATATAGATGAAAAGAATATTAAGATAGCTGGAGCTGTAGTTATAGGAAGTCCAAAGGAACTTAAAGGGATTCAAAATAATCCAATCATAAAACATGCCATACTTGGAACTGTAGTGGATAAATATTAATTTAAGTATAATGTGCTATGAAAAAGTAGTCTCTAATTTAATAATTAGAGGCTGTTTTTATATCGGAATTAAATATATTTAGTGATGAAAAGAATCTTTGAGTATAAAAAAGAAGATTAATAAGAATATAAATTTACATTGAGTAAATAAATAAGTATGGAATTTGTTATATAACATATATTGACTAAATAATGCAAAAAATATAAACTAAGTAAAGCGTTAAATTTAATATGTTATATAAAAAATTAAAAAGGAATGATAATTAATGAATGAGTCAAAAAATAATAAAGAAGAGATTACTAAAGCTAATGGACTCAAAAAGGAGATCGGTTTATTTGAAGCTATAACAATAGTTATAGGAGTAGTTATAGGTTCAGGAATATTCTTTAAAGCATCATCAGTTTTTAAAAATGCAGGCACACCGATGCTTGGAATAATGGCTTGGGTAGTTGGTGGATTAATAACAATAGCATCGGCTTTAACAGTAGCTGAAATAGCTGTAGCAATTCCGAAGACAGGTGGAGTATTTGCTTATATTAAAGAATTATATGGTGAAAAATGGGCATTTTTATTTGGATGGATGCAAACTCTAATTTATGTACCAGGGGTAGCAGCGGCATTATCGATAGTTTTTGTTACTCAGGCAACATACTTTATACCAAATTTAACTCCAATAGCGCAAAAAATATTGGCAATATGTATATTATTTTTTGTAATGATTTTAAATGTTTTATCGACAAAATTAGGAAGCAAAGTACAAGTTATTGCTACAATAGGTAAGCTTGTACCAATATTTTTCATTGTTATATTTGGGTTGATAAATGGGACAGCACATGATTTTACAATACCAGTTTCCTATACAAATACAGTAGGCGCAGCAGGTTTTGGAGCGGCAATACTTGGAACTTTATGGGCTTATGATGGCTGGATAAATGTCGGAAATATGGCCGGTGAGCTTAGAAATCCTAAGAAAGATCTTCCAAAGTCTATAATCATTGGGTTAATAACAATAATTATAGTCTATATATTAATCAATGCAGCTATTATAAATATTATGCCAGTGTCTAAAGTAATTGCTTCTTCTAAGCCAGCTTCAGACGCAGCTGTAATTATTTTTGGAGATATGGGAGCGGCTTTAATTGCAGCAGGGATAATGGTTTCTATTTTTGGTGCATTAAATGGATATTTAATGACAGGTGTTAGAGTTCCTTTTGCAATGGCTCAAGATAATCTTTTTCCGTTCTCTAGATTCTTTGGGAAAGTGAATGATAAATTTCAAACTCCTATCAACACATTTATTTTTGAAGTAGTATTAGCTAGTTTGTATGTATTAAGTGGATCTTTCGATACACTTACTAACCTTGTTGTATTTGTAATGTGGATATTTTTTGTAATGTGTGTATGCGGTATCTTTATATTACGAAGAAATCATAAAGAGCTGGAAAGATCATATAAAGTTCCATTATATCCAGTTGTCCCTTTGATAGGAATTATTGGAGGCTTATATATATTAATAAGTACATTTATAACAGATTACTTAAATGCAATATATGGAATAGGGATAACATTAATAGGACTTCCTATATATTTTTATATAAGTAAAAAGAATAAGAAGTAAGATTAAAGCAAGTGTGGAAAAATATAAGTTTCTATATATTGACAAGTGCTTATTTTATATAGTATGCTTTATGTAGTTACAAAAAGATTTATTATAAAAAATATAATAATGGATCTTATGAAAGGAGAAATGTTATATGAGAGCAAATGTAAAGGTGATGTTAAAATAAAACTAAATATGGGCGAGAGTGTAATTTTTTAAAGGGGAATTATACCCTTTGTTTGTGTTGCATTTCCGCAGAATATTCTAACCTTTCATAAAAGATTGACTATTATGATTAACATTTAAAATAAGTAATATATACTTATTTTATTAATTATTTATCATATTTCTAGGTGAATAGCAAAGCAGAGCGTATATCTGTTTATTAATATTCCCGCAGGTAGTAGCCATTTTAAGGTTAATGTCTGCGGGATTTTTTTACCCATTTTTAGGAAGGTAAGAAATAAAACTTATTAATTATTGAAAGGAGTGATGTGATAATGAAAGCTTTAAAACTAAAATTAAAATTTAAAATTTACTTAATTAGCATGGAGGAATTAGATGAATAATAATATAGAAAAGTACGGATATGATGATTTTTTTCAAAAGCAGGTAAAAAAATTTAAGTTATCGGCAGTAGATATTGTACCTGCGAGAGTAATTGAGGTACAAAGAGAACAATATAAGTTGATTTCAGAGTATGGAGAAAGTAATGGAAAGTTAAAAGGATCATTATTTTATAATGAAAAATTATATAAGGAATATCCTACAGTTGGAGATTTTGTTTTAATTAAGCATAATTCATTAGGAAATGACATTATATATCATGTATTTGAGAGGAAAAGTAAATTTTCAAGAATGGATTCCTTTAATGAAATAGAACAAGTTGTGGCAGCTAATTTTGATTATGTCTTTATAATGATTTCACTTAATAATGACTTTAACATTAAGAGAATGGAGAGATACTTAGCAGCTGCATGGCAAAGTGGAGGTATTCCAATAATTATCATGACAAAGTTAGATTTATGCAGTGATTGTAGTCTGCAAAGACAAAAAATCGAAAAGATAGCACCATTTGTTCCTATAATTGCAGTAAGCTCTTTAACAGGAGAAGGATTGGAAGAGTTATGGGAATATATAGCCCCATATAAAACTTGTGTGTTTCTAGGATCATCAGGTATCGGAAAGTCATCATTAGTTAATGCACTTTTAGGGGAGGAAATTATGAAGGTAAACAGTATTCGTGAAGCTGATAGCAAAGGAAGACATACTACAACTCACAGGCAGCTCATAATACTTAAAAATAATTCTATGATCATTGATACTCCTGGAATGAGAGAACTTGCAATGTGGGATGTTAGTGAAGGCTTAGATGCAGCATTTGATGATATTGAAGAATTAGCTAAAAAATGTAAATTTAAAGATTGTGCTCACGGTAAAGAGCCAGGTTGTGCAGTAAAGGAAGCACTAGAAAATAGCGAGCTTTCTAAGGAAAGATGGGAGAATTATATGAAGATAAAAAAAGAGGCGGAATTTGCACAGAGAAAAGAAAGCAAAATACTTCAAGCCAAAGAGAAAGCAAAGTTCAAGAATATATCTAAAACTCAAAAAGAATTAAAGGGGAGATTTTAAAATGCAAAACACAAAGTTAAATGAATTTATTTGCCTAAAAGAATATATAAATAAAAAGGAATATGATGAAATACAAAGATTAGAAAAGCTTTGTAATCAGGAAAATGGGGTTAATTTGAAATTAGAAGTGGATTATAAGTTAAGCCTATATGATGAGAGCAATAAAAGTGATATTGGATTAAAAAATATAAATGAATTTTTATATTATATAGATGGAGATTTGGCTGCTTATATTGGAATTTCAAGTTTTGGTGGCAGAGGCATAGGCGAAATAAACGGTATGGCTCATCCTAAATGGAGAAAGAAAGGGATCTTTGAAGAGCTTTTTAAACTTGTAATAGATGAATGTAACAAAAGGAATTTTAGAAAGATATTATTATTAACAGATGGTAAGTCTGATTCAGGAAGTGAATTTATAAAAAGTCATGGAGGAAACTATGATTTTTCAGAATACAGGATGAAGTTAACTGATAAAATTGATTTGGGCGGCGTTAATTCTGTTAATTTAAGAAAAGCTGAGAATAGAGACAAAAATGAAATTAGAAGACAGGATTCAATATTTTTTAGTGATGAAGAAGAAATTGAAGGAGTTTCAAATGAAGATGAATTAAATATCTCCATAGACGAAAAAATTTCAATTAATAATGTATATATGGCAGAGGTCAATGGAGAAGTTATTGGAAAAATTAAAATTGAATATGAAGAGAATTCAGCTTTTATATGTGGATTTGGAATTCTGCCATGGTTTAGAGGAAAAGGATATGGAAAAGAAACCTTAAAGGAAGCTTTAAAATTAATAAATAATAAGGAAATAGTAGATATTGAATTAGATGTAGAATCAAAAAATGATAGAGCTCTTAATATATATAAATATTTCGGATTTAAAGAAGTTTCTGTAATGGATTATTATAGATATAGATAATTATAATATGAAAGTTATATAATAGTGTAAAATCAAATGCATTTTTCTTTAGGAATGCATTTGATTTTTATTTAAGCTATATAAGTTGCGTTAAAGAATTCATATTGTATATTTTGTGTTCGTATCCATGCAAACAATAGTGATGTACTTTCATTATCACAACTTATGCTATGCACCTTTATCAATATTATGGCTAATGGAATTAGTCCATTTACCGCATCTATCTCCGAAACATCCAATTATAGTCTCGTCATCTTTTATTCTTACAACTTCACATCTATTAGAACAGCCATCGCATTCAAAGCTGTTAGAAATAAAATTGGAATCTGCTATATCGAAGCCTTTAAAATTTGTTGAACCAGTTTTAAGAACAGTTTCTTTTGCAATTATTGCTGCACCTATAGCACCCATAACATTATAATGTTCAGGAATATAGACTTGACAGCCTAAAGCTTTTTCAAAGGAAGCTTTCATCCCTTTATTTGCAGCTACACCACCTTGAAAGAATATTTTAGGGAATATGTCTTTTCCTTTAGCAATATCATTGAGATAATTTCTAACAAGAGCTTCACATAAGCCATTTATTATATCCGATTCATTATAGCCAAGCTGTTGTTTATGTATCATATCAGATTCTGCGAAAACAGCACATCTTCCAGCTATTCTTAAAGATGTTGTTGATTTTAATGCATAATTTCCGAATTCTTCTATTGGAATACCAAGCCTTTCCGCCTGCCTATCAAGAAAAGAGCCAGTTCCTGCTGCACATACATTATTCATTGCAAAATCTATAGGTATTCCTTCCCTTAAAATTATAATTTTTGAATCCTGACCCCCTATCTCTATAATAGTTCTTACATCTTCATCAATGCTAAGAGCTGCACACGCATGAGCTGTTATTTCATTTTTTACTGCATCTGTACCTATTATAAATGAGGAAATCTGCCTTCCGCTGCCTGTAGTTCCAACAGCTTTTATTTGCTCATCCGAATATTTTTCTTTTAAAATTTTGAAGCCTTCTTGAATGGCATTTATAGGTTTGCCTTTTGTTCTTAAATATAGTTTATCTATAACCTCAAGATTACTATTTAAAAGAACAATATCTGTACTCACTGATCCAACATCAACACCTAGATAATACATTTTGTTTTCTCCTTTCTAATAAGTCTAAAAATGCTTCTATTCTTGTAATATATCCGCCTTCCCCTGTCATTTCATCAACGACTAGGGTTAAGATAGGAAAATCTTTATCTTTAGATATAGCAGGAAGCAGAGCTTTACATACAATTTCAGGCATGCATCCCATGGGGAATATTTGAATGGCACCATCGAAGCCTTCTTTAGTTGCCATTACTGCTTCGCCAATGCATTCTCTGCCATGTCCTCCAATATATAAAGGTAAGTATTCCTTAGAGGCTCTTCTTATATCTAAAGAATTAAGGTTAAAAACTGACATTAAACAATCTTTTGCCCACCAGCTTGGAGTTAATCTCCTTTTAGTTGAAACCCCATAATCCATAAGTTTATCTTCAATATAAAGATTGGAAAATGGTTCTATGATAGTGTATATTTCACCTATTATTGCTATCTTAAGAGGTTTCTTGTCTTTACATATTTCAATAGAATCAAATTTTTTATTATAATAATCTAATATTTTTATCATTTCTTCAGGAGCGTTACTATTGACTGCATCGATTTTACATTTATTTAATAGATGCTTACATTCATGATTATTCTTTTCATAACCAGCTAGATAATGTGCTTTAGCTTCTATCTTATCAGTTAGATTTAGAACCTTATATCCCATACGCAAAGCATTAAGTTTTTGAATTGTTGTTTTAGTACTATTTGAAGAAACAAAGGATATCCTTTTTAAAAACTCATCTATTCCTATTGCTGATGGTTTATCTAGAACTATAAAATTTAAATTATGCCCTAATTTTTTTAATATGCTGATTTGTAATTCACAATATTCACCGTATCTACATGGACCGCAGCTTCCAGTAATTATTATTGTATCTACCCCTTTTTCGATGCCTTGAATATAATTACCCATCATGAGCTTAAATGGAAGGCACATATCTTCTGGTGAGTACTTAGAACCTATTTCTAAGGCTCTTTTACTATTAAATTCTGGAATTATATAATCCACACCTAGTTTATCAAAGACAGCTTTGGCCACAAGATATGTATTACCTAAATGAGGAGCCATAATTTTCATACAGTTGCCTCCTTTCTAACATGTCAACAAAGGCTTCTATTCGTGTATCAAAGCCTGATTCACCTGTATGTTCATCAACTTTTAGAATTAAAAAAGGAAAATTTTTTGTCTTTTCTTTTATAAGGTCTATAACTACAGAATCTATACCGCATGCAAAAGATGATATATATATTATTCCATCAACTTTTTTATTTTCTGCGAGATATATTGATGCACCATAGGCGTTTCTTGCAAAAGTCCAAAAAGGTCGTTTAAATAAGTATTTTACTTTATCATTTATAAAAGTTTCATCTATAAATTCTTCTGTTATAACTCCTATACCTAATTTTTTGAGTTTTTTAACTAAATTCATATTTATGAAATTATCATAAATATTATAAGGGTGTCCAATCAATGCAATATTTATTTCACAATCCTGTGTTTTAATTCCAAGATTAAGTTTATTTTGTTCACTTAGTGCTTTTAAATAAGCCTTTTTAATTTTATTTTTATTAGTAGTAATCATTCTTCCTGTGTCTTTAACCCACTTATACAAATTTTCTTTTGAAGTAGCATAAATAGGAGCCATAGTAGTTTTGGGCATATTTGGTATACTGCTTATAATCATTTCTGGCAGACCACAAAATTTAGGACAAATAAATTCATGTTCGCATATCTGCATAATTCTAGGTATAACTATTAAATCGCACTTATCTTTAATAGAGGCAACATGTCCGTGAAATACTTTAATAGGTAAACATGCATCATTTACACAATATTTAACACCTTCATCGAGTATTTGTTTATTTGTATCTGGTGAAGTAATAATTTCAGCTCCAAGCTCATGAAAAAACTCTTCAAAGAATTTATAATACTTATAATTCAATAATCCTTTGGGAATTCCAACCTTCATATACATTTACCTCCTATAAAAATAAATCTCATTCATATATAGTTCTCAGAAATTTTAGAAATATACATAAGAGTTAAATAAAATTATTATATTAATGAACCTATCAGTGTAAATGTTAAATACTAACTTCTTTTTAGTGTATTCTATATAAATTGAAAGAGTGATATGTATAAAATGAAACGAAATTTAGAGAAAACAATTGAATTGTAAATTAGAAGTGATACTATAATCTTATGGGTATTATTTACTATTTATGGATAATATACAATAAAATAAATACTGATTAGGGGGAAGTAGGAATGCTAAAACGTAGTAATTATTTAATAGGTTTATTGATTGCAATATTTAGTGTAAGTATTGTAAATTATAAAGTGGCACTGGCAGCAGTGAGTAAATCTGAAACAACAGCTCAAGTAGCACCAGATTATTACGGAATTGGAAAAGTAGGAACAGATAAAAATAATATTAAATGGTCGTACGAGCTATGTTCTGATGGAACTATATCAATTTGGCAATATGAGGATTTAAGTGGAAAAGTTGAGATACCAGAAAAAATTGATGGATTTACTGTATCAAAAATAGCGGACTATGGAATTGTAGGATGTACAACTATCACTGGTATTAAAATTCCAAGTACTATAAAATGCATTGGAAAATTTGCATTTTTTGGATGTACAAGTTTAAATGACATTGAGATACCAGAGAGTGTAAATGAGATACATGAAGATGCTTTTGAAAATACACCATGGCTTACTAATCAAAGAAAATTAAACCCACTTGTAATTGTGAATGATATATTAATAGATGGGAGAGATGCAACTGGAGATATTGTCATTCCATCTAATGTTAAGGTCATAGGAGATGAGGCTTTTTGTTATATTGATATAGATGGTCAAGCTAAATATCAGTATCGTTATGGAAACAGTATAAGTATAACAAGTGTTGTAATTCCAAATGGTGTAACGAAGATTGGTAAGGGTGCTTTTGATAATTGTGTTAATATAGCTAATATTAAAATTCCATTTACTGTAACAGAGATAGATGATTATGCATTCGGTGGTTATAGAGGAAAAAGTATTGATATTCCAAACAAAGCTGTTAAAATAGGGGAAGACATATGCGGACCGACATCAAGTGCAAAAATTAATATAGGATCTTCTGATGGTGAAAATCAAAATTTTAAAGGACAAGGCTGGTATAAAGATGAAGACAAGTGGTATTGGTTATGGAGTGATGGATCATATAGATATGGATGGTACAATGAAGGCGATAACTGGTATTATTTTTATGGAAATGGTCAAATGGCTACAGAATTTATAGATCTTGGAGGATATTCGTATTATTTTGAACCAAGCTCAACTGATGGTAAGGCAGTCATGCTAACTGGGTGGAAATATATAGATGGAAAGTGGTTCTACTTTAATCCAAATTCAGATGGCTATAAGGGGCTTATGAAAAGGGCATGCTGGGCTTATATAGATGGATATTGGTATTATTTCTATTATGATGGGACAATGGCTTATAACACATATATTGATGGATATTACGTTAATTCTAACGGTGCATGGGTACAATAAGCGTTGTGAATTATTAGATTATATAGATGATAATTTACAAAGAATTTCAGCAATAATTGGTAACCAATTAACCATAAAGGGGATTAATTGTACATTGTAAATTGTTAATTCCAACATATATATAAAATATTGTACGTAATTTGATTTTATAGTATACTTTCATTTGGTAGTTACTACAAACTCTAATATTAGGGGCGCTATTACTAGTGTCCCTTTACATTTTCTATGTAAGATTAGTAGTAAAACATATGAAGAAGGGAATAAAATTAACATGAATAATAAATCACATATAATTCCATATCTCACAGCTATAATAACTAATTTTATATTTGGACTTAGTTTTTTGTTTTCAAAGCAAGGTTTAAGCACAGCTGATCCAATGACATTACTCTCATTTAGATTTTTAACGGCTTTTATTGCGATGACGATTCTTATAGCTTTAAAAATAATAAAAGTAAACTATAGAAATAAGCCAATGAAATGGCTGATTATTTTAGCATTTATAGAACCTATAATTTATTTTGTGTTCGAAACTTATGGACTTCAAAGAATTTCTACATCCTTAAGCGGCCTTATGATTGCACTTATACCAATTATAGTCACAATTTTAGCAGTATATTTATTAAAAGAAATGCCGTCAGTAAAACAGACAATTAGTATAATATTATCTGTAGCTGGTGTTGTTTTAATAATTTTAATGGAAAATTCAGATAATGGAGACAGTACTCTTTTAGGAATATTATTACTCGGTGGAGCTGTGTTTTCAGCAGCATTATTTAATATAATAGCAAGAAAAATATCTAAAGACTTTACAGCTATAGAAGTGACATATTTTATGATGTTTTTAGGAGCTATTTTTTTCAATGGAATTTCAATTATTCATCATATAATGGATAAAAGATTACAGGAATATTTTTTACCGTTAAGTAATACAAGCTTTATAATTTCAATAATATATCTTGGTATATTATCATCAGTAGTGGCTTATTTCTTAGCAAATTATACACTTTCAAAAATAGAAGCATCTAGATCATCAGTATTTGCAAATATATCGACTATTGTGTCTATAGCAGCTGGAGTAATATTTTTACATGAAGATTTTCACCTTTATCATCTTATAGGTTCAATTATGATTTTAGTAGGTGTATGGGGGACAAACTATTATAAAAATTAGACAAGATATCTTAACGTACTATTTAAAAAGTATTTTGCTTCTTTAATTTGGCATACTAATAAAAATCATAATAAAGCAGGAATTATAAAGATATTATAGAGAATCTCTAAAAATAATTATTCTGAAGATTATGGACTAAAAGACAAATTATTCAACTTTTTCTTTAAATATGTAAATATATGTGTTATATTTAATATAAATGAATGTAGAAAGTTTAATTCATTTGAAGAAATTTAGGGGAATAAGTTATTGTTAAAGAAATTATATATTATAAAAGAAATATAAACGCATATTAGTGATAAATTAAAAGAATAACTTTAAAAGGAAATTATTAAGTTGTAATGTAGTTATGGGTAAATATAATTAAGAAGAAAGTAGTGGCAAGTGTAGTTTATGATTTTGAGGAGATGGTACTGCTACTGTACCAAGGCAATATGTTAGTAAACTAGAAATAGTTTGAAATAGGGGGAAATATAAAAGCTACTTATGAAAAGATAATCATAAGGAGTGCATATAATGATAATACGACATAATATTAGTGCAAGTAATGCAAATAGAATGCTTGGAATTAATAGCGAAAATTTATTAAAATCAAGTGAAAAATTAAGTTCTGGATATAGAATAAATAGAGCTGCTGATGATGCAGCGGGTCTTGCAATATCAGAGAAAATGAGATGTCAAATAAGAGGATTAGATCAAGGGTCAGTAAATTCACAAGATGGAATTTCATTATTGCAGACTGCAGACGGAGGAATGAACGAAATTCATAGCATATTACAAAGATGTAAGGAATTAGCGGTAAAGTCTTCTAATGGAATTTATAGTGATGACGATAGAAGCTTGATGCAAGGTGAAATGACACAATTAACAAATGAAGTAGATAGATTAGCAAATGATACTGAATTTAATGGATATGCACTACTTTCAGGTAATAAGACTAAAGATGGACAATATGGGCCATCAGATTCTTTAAGTAATTATGTACAGTATGTAACATCCAGTGGAGGAATAACTGATAAATATACATATAATGGAGTAGATTATGCAAGTGCTAGCATTGATTTTAGTAATATAAACTCAGCTAGTGATGTTGCTAATTTAGTGGGTAAAGGAGTTAATTATACTTGCTGTACCTGTAATAAGGCATATAGTATTAAGTTTGTAGATGGTAATCCGGATATGTCACGTTTAAATGATACCAATCCAGTTATGGAAGTAGATGTAAGTTCAATTACAAATGGTACTGATTTGGTAAATAAAATACTGGAAACAGCATATGGTCAATCTAATTTCGTATATAATCCGGCGGCAAATTCTGATGGATTACCTACTCCTAATAATGGCGTACCAGGTAATGCAACTGCGTTTGTAGAACATTATTCGCAGTTAGCGGCAGTCGGAGCAAAACTATATATTTATGACGATAGACCATCAGAAGCCAATATAAGCTGGCCACAAAATGGTAGTGGAGAATTTAATCTAAATGTATATGGTGAAGTGACGCCAGGAAAAGATAAGTTCTTCTTTGCAGATATACAAGTTGGTAGTGAAGCTGGGCAGTATGTTAGGGTGGAAGTACAAAATGTAACGGCTAAAGAGCTTGGAATTGATAACTTATTGATAGATACTCAGGATAATGCAGAGTCAGCTATATCTACAATTGATAGTGCAATTAACAAAGTATCGACATCTAGAGGAGTTGTTGGTGCATATCAAAACAGATTGGAACATGCGATTAAAGCAAATGACAATACATCTGAAAATTTGCAAAATGCAGAAAGCAGGATAAGGGACGTAGATATGGCAAAAGAAAACATGGAAATGACTAAAGACAGCGTCCTTCAACAGGCATCTGAAAGCATGTTGAGCCAGGCTAATAAAATGTCTGAAAGTATTTTAAATTTAATTAAGTTATGGGGGCAAAGCTAACTTATGTTATTTCATATGTTTTAAGCGAAATAATTTTTATAAAATTAAACGTTAATTATTAATAAGTTTTATTAAAGATTTTAGAATACATATTTAATATTTAAGTAAATTGAAATTACGGTAATATAAATTCATTATCGCAACTTATATAGTTGCATTAGTAGTAGGTCGAGAAGATAATTTTCTCGACCTACTCTGCTAAGTCACTTTTTAATTTGAATTATTATCAGTAATAGATATGATGAGACAATCAAAAGTCAATATTATTAGATTTCATTAACTGATTTTAAAATATCAGCCAGCATTTCGTCTGTAAAGGTTCCATTGCTTATGGTTATTAATCTCTTTATTGGAATGTTATCTAAATAACCTAAAAATTCATCTCTATCATCCTCGTTAGGAATTACAGCTTTTGCAATATTTGCAAGTGCTGTGTCAACAATAGGCTTGGACTTTGAATTATTAAGAAAATCGCCTACAGGCGTATTTTCTGTGTATAGAATTTTTGAAACATATGATGATTGAACAAATATATTTTTAGATAAAACAATATCTCTAGAAGATTTACCAATTAAAATCTCATAAGGTCCACTTTCTATAACCCAATTGTGTAAGATGACATCATAATGTGAAAAATTTTCTGAGTTAAGTGTAAAGCTTACTTCTTTTTCTTCTCCAGGGAAAAGAGCTACTTTAGTAAAAGCTTTTAATTCCTTTTCTGGTTTTGGAGAAGTGCTTATAAGATTTTTTATATAGAGTTCAACGATTTCTTTGCCAAAACATTTACCTGTATTTTTGATCTTAAGTTTTACTTCTAATGTATCAGTGTCTTTAATTACGTCTTTGTTTAATATTAAATCACTATACTCAAAGGTAGTATAAGATAATCCAAATCCAAAAGGATATTCAACATCTATATCTTTTTTATCATAATATCTATAGCCTACAAAAATACCTTCTTTAAATTCCAAGTTATTTTCTGAATCTATATAATCTAAATAAGCAGGATTATCTGATAAATTTATTGGAAATGTTGAAGTAAGCTTTCCAGATGGAGTTGCTACTCCAAATAGAATATCTGCGATGGCACCACCACCCGCTTGGCCAGGAAACCATGTTTCTAAAATAGCATCAGCATATTTAGACCATTGGGACATAATAACAGGAGAACCGTTACTAAGTACTAAAATAAGATTTTTTTGTAGTTTACCGATTTCTTTAATCAATTTTGTTTGATTATCAGGTAAATTAGCATTTCGCTTATCTGCATCCTTCATATTATTAAGTTCTTGAATTCCTACAAACAATATAACAACATCAGATTCTTTTGCAACTTTTCTTGCCTCTTTAATAAGAAAATTATCATCCTCTGTATTTTCTTCTGAAGTATTATAGCCCTTTGCGTAATAAACTTTAATTGAATCACCAACTAATTTAGTTATTTCATCATAAGCATTTTCAACCATAGTAGGATCAATATGATAGCTGCCTTCACCTTGATATAATGGTTCCTTTGCATATGCACCAATTATACCTATTTTCTTGTTTTTTAACTTTTCTCTTTTTAAAGGCAGAAGATTATGTTTATTTTTTAGAAGAACCATAGAATCTTCAGCGGCTTCTCGTGCCAAGTCATTATGTTTTACTTTGTCATATGTAGCGTATTCTTTTGTACTTGGAGCAACTTTAAAAATAACATTTAGTATATCTTCGACTGCTTTATCAAGAACTGAAACATCTAAGTTACCAGTTAATACAGCTTCAACTATTTCTTTATTATGAAGGCCGTAAGAATAAGGAGTTTCTAAATCTAGACCTGCGTTTAGTGCATCTATTATTGAATTTACTGCAAACCAGTCAGAGGCAATAAGTCCATCAAAATTCCATTCATTTCGTAGAACATCAGTTAATAAATATGAGTTTTCTGTACAAGGTATTCCATTTACACTATTGGAAGCAGCCATGACAGCAACAGGTTTTCCTTTTTTGATAGCAATTTTAAAGTTAAGTAGATAAATTTCTCTTAATGCCTGTTCATCAATTATATTATTTATAATTTGCCTGTAATATTTTTGATTGTCAGCAATATAATATTTTACACAAGCACCTACGCCTTCACTTTGAATACCTTGGATAAAAGCCGCACCAAATTCACCACTTAATACTGGATCTTCTGAATAATATTCGAAATTTTTACCATCTAGAGGATCACGCTGAATATTTATAGCAGGTCCAAGAAGCAATTGAACATCCTCTGTTAAGCATTCCTCTGCAATAGCCTTACCTATAGAATAAGCTAGGTCTGTATCCCAAGATGAAGCTAAAGCAGAAGATGCAGGAAAACAAGTGGATGGAATAATGTCGGAAAAATTAGATAATCGTTTAGCAAGTCCATAAGGTCCTTGTGATAAAGTTATTGATGGAACTCCAAGCCTTGGAATATCTTGAGTTTCCCAAAAGTTTTTCAAAGAACATAATGATGCTTTTTCTTCTAAAGTTAACTGATTAATTATATTTTTTATATCCACTCAAGTACCACCTTATCTTTCTTAGTAGTTTAATTTATATATTGAAAATTAAATTTCATATATTTAATTAAAAAATAATCTTATTATTATACTATTAAAAATAAGCAACATATATTACATTTTTTATAGGAGTTATTGTATTATAAATAGTAAGGAGTATTTAATTTTTAAAATGTGGAGGGAAAGATGAAGAGAAAGGCAGTATTTTTTGATATAGATGGAACTTTATATAATCCAAGTATAGGGGTTCCTGAGAGTACAGTACAAGCTATTAAAGAGTTGAAGGAAAATGGGCATCTTGCTTTTATATCAACAGGAAGAGCAAGAGCTATGATTCCACAAGAACTAGTTGATTTGGGGTTTGATGGAGTACTTGCTGCGTGCGGGGCGTACGTGGAATTTGAAGGGGATGTGGTCTATAATATAGATTTAGAAAAAGAAATATCTGATAATGTAATAAGTATCTTGAAGGATCATAATGTTTTTTGTGTTTTGGAAGGAAAGGATTATTTGTATATGGATGATGATGAATCTGAAGGCGATAAATTTTCAGTGAAAGCATTTAAGAAAAGATTTGGAGATAAAATAAAGCCAATAACAGGCGTAGATTATCATTTTAATAAAATTACATGCAGAATAGAGGAGTATAGTGATTTTAAAAGAGCATATGAAATTTTGGAAAAGGATTTTGACTGTATTTATCATAATCCGAAATTTATTGAATTGGTTCCAAAAGGATTTTCAAAAGTAAAAGGAATAGAGGCAATAATAAAGCAGTTAGGAGTAGATCTTGAAGATACATATGCATTTGGTGATAGCTTAAATGATATTGATATGCTTAAGTACGTAAAATATGGGATAGCAATGGGAAATAGCAGTCCGGAAATTCTTGAAATAGCTGAATATAAGACGGACAATATTGAAAATCACGGTATATATAATGGATTAAGGAAGTTTAAATTAATATAAGTATTTATATGATCATTGAAGAACTATCTGGTTAAAAATTACTAGATAGTTTTTTGTGATTCAATACCATTATTCTTAGAAAGAAAATAGATAAAGACAAAATACTGCAATTTGAGAAATGATAAAGAAAATTGGAATTAAAGCAAAGAAAGAAACACACAATACTATATAGCACAATTAACAAATGAAAATGTATGACAATTATGCTTGCTAAAGTGTTTCGGTATTTCTTAAAATTTAATTATTCTATAATACAAAATTTAAATTGTAATTTATATACTTCTTGTTAAATAATATTTTAAGAGATTTTTATTATGGATAAATGATTGAGATTTATTAATATTTTTTATAAAAAATCTTTATATTATTATTATAAAGATGTATAATTCAATTGAGGAATAATCATTATTAATAAGTAATTTTTATGAATTATAAGGAGGACATTATATGAAAGTTATCGTAATTGGCTGTACTCATGCAGGAACAGCTGCCATAGTTAATCTAAAAGAACTCCACCCTGATAGTGAAATTGTAGTTTATGAAAGAAATGATAATATATCGTTTTTATCTTGTGGTATAGCTTTAAGTATTGGAGGAATAGTTACAGAAACTGAAAAGTTATTTTATAATTCTCCAGAGAATTTAAGTTCTATGGGAGTTGTAACTAAAATGAAACACGATGTTTTGGACATAGACTTTGATAATAAAAAGCTTAAAGTTAAAAATTTAGAAACTGATGACGTTTTTGAAGATAACTATGATAAATTGGTGTTAACATTAGGATCATGGCCAATAGTACCTAAATTTGAAGGCGGAAATTTGGAAAATATACTTTTGTGTAAAAATTATAATCATGCAAAGGAAATAGAATCTAGACGAAGTAATGCAAAGAATGTAGTGATAATTGGAGCAGGTTATATTGGCGTTGAACTTGCAGAAGCTTTTAAAATACAGGAGAAAAATGTAACTCTAATAGATGCAGAAAAGAGGATAATGTCAAAATATCTAGATAAAGAAATTACAGATATTGCAGAAAAAGAGTTTGAAGAAAAAGGAATAAACTTAGTTCTAGGTGAGAAAGTAAAGTTGTTCAAAGGCCAAGATAACAAGGTGACTCATGTGGTAACTGAAAATAATGAATATGAAGCAGATTTGGTTATATTATGTATTGGTTTTGCACCAAGTACTGCTCTTGTAAAAGGAAAGCTTAAAACATTAGATAACGGTGCAATAGTGATTGATGAATATATGCAAACAAGCAGAGAAGATGTATTTGCAGCAGGAGATTGCTGTGTTGTTAAGTTTAATCCAGCCGATGATACAAGATATATACCTTTAGCTACTAATGCAGTTAGAATGGGGACCTTAATCGCATATAATATAATTAAACCAACATTAAGATACATGGGAACACAAGGTACTTCTGGGATTAAGATATATGAAAAATGTATAGCATCAACAGGCCTCACAGAAGAGGTAGCAAAAAATACTACATCATTAAATGTGGATTCTGTTACTGTGACTGATAATTACAGACCAGAGTTTATGCCAACTTTTGAAGAAGCAATGTTAAAGCTTATATATGATAGGGATAATAGAAGAATATTGGGTGGTCAAATAGTTTCTAATTTAGATTTAACACAGTTTATGAACACACTATCAGTAGTGATTCAGAATAGGATGACAGTAGAAGAACTCGCTATGACAGACTTCTTTTTCCAGCCACATTTTAATAAACCTTGGAGCTTATTAAATATAGCAGCATTACAGGCATTAAAGAAATTATAGTAAAGAGAAATAGAAATTAAGAATTATTTTATGCATATGCAGAGCCAATATAATTTTATTTTTGATATGAAAATTGACTGACTATATTAGATGGTCAGTCAATTTTTTAAGTCTGTATCTAATGCGTTTGTAGAAGTTTGATATTCTCTCCAATTATTTTTATACCTTTTATTATGTCAGCATCACTTACTCTTCCAAAACCAATCCTAAATGTATCAGAGCCTCTTAAGTTATTTTCTTCATGTTTTAGAGAATCTTCTTCACAATTTTCTAAAATGTTTTTTGAGTCTTCATAGAAAATATCACCAGGCATAAAAAGTACATTATCTTTATAACAAAGATCTAAGAGTACTCGAGCATTTATATTGCTTTTTAGTTTTATGAAGATGTGGAGGCCTCCTTCGCCAGTTATATAGTCATAGGGTATGTATTTCTCAACCATTTCCATAACGAGATTATATTTATCTCTATAATATTTTCGAACATTTTTTACATATCGGCTGAAGGCACCACTTTTAAGATAATAATAAAAAGCACTTTGATCTAAGAAAGATGAATGAATGTTTCGGCCACGCTTTACGCTTTCTAAAACATCTATAAGTTTTTCATCACCTAAGATCCAGCCAATTCTAAGGCCTGGAAATAGAATTTTTGAAAGACTTCCTATATAAATGACTCCATTCCCATTTCCACATAGAGAAGCTATTGGGTCAATAGGGGAACTTGAATATAATAATTCTTCATTAAAACCATCCTCTATTATAGGCACAGAATACTTTCTAAATAATTTATAAATCTCTTTTCTTCGTTCAGTTTTAGTTACAATTCCTGTTGGATTATTATAAGAAGGTATCAAATATCCAAACTTAGGAGCGTATTTACTTAAGGCATTTTCAAGATCTTTTAAATCCAAACCTTCTTTGTCCATTTTTACTTGAAGAATTTGAAGATTATAAGCTTTCATAATTTTCAAAGCGGTATTATGAGTAGGTTCTTCACATATAATAATATCGCCTTTAGTAGTTAATGAACTGATAAGTATGTCAAAAGCTTCGGTAAAACCATTGGTAATTAAAATATCCTTATTTGATGTATTTACACGCTTTTCTTTCATATAATCAAAAAAGTAATCTATTAATGGCTTATAACCTTTTGCATAACCGTAATTTAATAAATTTGCTTCTTCAAATGTCCAAGCATCCAGAAGGGACCTCTTAAAATCATCAAGATTAAAAAGATGGCTCTCAGGTGAAATGGATTTGAAAGATATCATTCCCTTCTTATAAGGTAATTCGCTTTTTATAATATCAAATTCTTTTAATGTATTTCCATAGTCATTAATTCTTTCGATGAAATCTATATTATATTCATAACTTTCATTTTCACCCTCTATTGAGATAAAAGTTCCTATACCTCTTTTAGTGACTATAATACCCATGCTTTCAAGCTCTTCATAGGCAGAAATAACGGAATTTCTACTTATATTTAAAAATTTACTTACTTCTCTAGTTGAAGGAAGTTTACTATCTTTTTTTAATTCGCCATTTTTAATTCCCTGCTTAATATGTCTTTCTATTTGAAGATAAATAGGTTCTTCAGCATTTATAATAAGATTAGAAAATATCAATATTAAATCACCTCTTTCTTAAGGCTAGTATCTCATTTAGTATTATAACAATTATTTTATAAGTTTGTGTATTAATTTATTTAACCATATGAATTTAGATATGGTTAAAATATTGACAAAACAGACAAAGTAGTCTAGCATTAAAACAAATTATAAATTTAAATAGATCTATTTATATAGACAAACAAATTATAAACTTTACTTATATATAGAATAATTATCTATTTAAGTTAAGCTTTGGTGTGATTTTGATAAGATACCACATAAGTTTAAGTTAAAAGCTAGATATCTATGGAATGGAGTATAAAATGGCTGGTAAAATCACTAAAGGTGAACAAACAAAAAACAGAATAATTGAGTGTGCAGCAGAATTATTTTTTAGAAATGGATATAACTCAACAGGAATAAATGATATTCTAAAAATTACTAAGCTGCCTAAAGGTTCTTTCTATTTTCATTTTGAAAGTAAAAAAGAATTAGCTATTGAAGTTAATGCTTATTTTCAAAAAAAATTAGGAAAGTGGATTTCAGATACAGCAAAAAATAAGCAATGGGAAGAGTTTGTAAATAACCTAGTGAATGATATGATTAATGGAGTAGAAAGTGGAGTTTACTTTGGATGCCCATTAATTACTTTAGGACAGGAACTTGCTTTTTTTGAACCAGAGATTGCAAGTCACTATCATGATTCTTTGAAGAAATTAATTGATTTATTTACATGCATTCTTGAAAATTCCGGGATAGCTAAAGAAAATGCAGCAAGGCTTGCAAGGCGTGTATTTGCTATATATGAAGGAAACTTAGTATATTATAGAATAAGTAAGAATAAAGATGTCCTAAGAAATATGGGAGAAGATTTAATAGTAATATACCAAAATTATCTTGAAACAGGAAACTAAATTTCTAAATAAATATTAATTAAGATGTCCTTTGAAAGTAGAAAATGGATTTTAAAGGGCATCTTTATTTTATAAATTTATATCGTATAGAGATTAATAGTCTACTGAAAATCCCATCAATTTTTTTACATTGTTACAATTTTCTTTAGAAGTCAAAAGTTCTAAAAGCATAAAAGCAACGTCAAAAGCTGTAGATGGGTTATAGGATGTTATTATATTTTGATCTACGACAATTGGTTTATCAGAGATAACATTTACGCCTAACTCTTTTAATTGTCTTTGTCGTATGCTAGTTGGAGAATTATAAGTTGTAGCACTTCTTCCACATAATATACCGCTCTTGGCTATTGGAAGAGCACCAACACAAATGGAAGCAATTATTTTTCCTGCCTTATTAAATTCTATAATTAAATTTAAAAAATCTTCATTATAAGCATCTTCATAAAATCCAGCTTCTTCAAAGCCGCCAGGAATCGCAAGTGCATCAAAATCATCAATATTAACATCATTAATATTTATTTCTGGAATTATTGTAAAGTTCCATGTACATTTTATTTTGTCATGTAATCCCGCAGTTACTAAATTGGTAGTTTTATCACCTTCAAGACTATTCCAACCTATAACATCTGTGAAAACACTTGCTTCAACTGCCTCAAAACCATTTGCAAGTAGTAATAATACTTTTTTCATAACTAGACATCTCCTTATTTTAGTTTTTTTAATAATACAAGTGTATAAAATCTTAACACTTTAAAATTAATTTTTAAGGTATGTGTTTTTATATTTTTAGTATAGTAGTTAAGAAGCAATCAGTAAAATTGAAATGATTGAAGTTAATAATCGGAATATCTGATATTATAATAATATATTGATATCATGGAGGTGATAAAATTGGAAATCAGACATCTGCAAACATTTATTGCTATAGTTGAACTTGGAGGTTTTACGAAAGCAGCAGATAATTTAGGCTATGCTCAATCTACTATAACATCACATATTCAGCTTTTAGAAAATGAACTTGATACTGCTTTATTTGATCGTTTGGGAAAGAAAATTGTTCTTACTAATATGGGAAGGCAGTTAGTGCCACATGCTAAGAAAATGCTCGAGATATATAAAGAAATAAAAGACATGACGAATGAAAAAGATCAAGTTACAGGCGATTTAGTCATAGGAGCAAGTGAATCTTTATCAATATATCGCTTGGGAAAAATACTAAAGGAATATAAAAGACAATATCCTAAAGTAAATATTATCTTGAAAAATTCAATTTGCAGTGATTTAAGAAAAAGGCTATATACTGGGGAATTTGATCTTGTATTTACAATTGAGCCGGAAGTAAGAGATGATAATTTAGAGGTTAAAAATTTAAAAGATGAAACTATGGTAATTATCGGTGAACTGAATTCAGATCTAGGATTTTTTAAAAGAAATTCCGAGGAGCAGGTTTCAAAAGAAAATGTAATATTTAGCGAAAAAGGATGCAGTTCTAGAATATCTTTTGAAAATTATTTGAAACAAAATAAGATAAAGTATGTAAATACTTTAGAGTTTTCGAGCATAGAAGCTATTAAAAAATGTGTGATTAATGGTCTTGGAATTTCTATTCTTCCTCTCTATGCTGTCGAAAAAGAAATATTTGAGAATAGTATTAAAACGATGGAGCTAGATGAAAACTTTGATAAATATGCAACTCAACTTATATATCATAAAAATAAAAATCAATCAACTGCAATGAAGAAACTAATTGAAATAACTTTTGAAAACTGTAATGGATGGAGTTAGAATAGTTAAAAATTAAGAAGTAAAAGTTGAAAGTTTTGGATAAAATCCCTTATGGGGATTTTTTTATTTAAGAAAAGTCATAGAATTTTTTTAACAAATAAACACAAATAAATTTTAAGGTTTAATTGAAATAGGTATTGTATTTATATATCAGAGTGATATAATGTATTTACAATATATCAGAGTGAAATATATCAGAGGTGAGTACAAATGGCAAAGGTTAACAAAACGAAATACGCATTATTAGGAGTACTTAATATAATGTCTGGATCCGGATATGATATTAAAAAGTTCTGTGATGTGTCTATAGGATATTTTTGGAATGAAAATTATGGACACATATATCCAGTACTTCAGAAAATGGAAGATGAAGAATTAATAACAAAAGAAGTGACACAAACAGAAGGACGACCTTCTAAAAATATATATTCAATTACACAAAAAGGTAGAGAAGAATTAGAAGAATGGCTTAAGCTTCCGGTTGAAAATGATCCAATTAGATCAGAGTTTTTATTAAAGATGTTTTTATCTAAAGATATCCCAATAAAGAGTGTTCTTGAAAAAGTTGAAAAGTTAAAGGAGCAGTGTGAAGAAGAACTGAAGAAGTATTCAGAAATTGAGAAATTTTTTAAATTTGAACAAACGGATATGAACAAAAAGGAATTAACATTGTATTTAAGCACCGTTATGTATGGAAAACTAGGAGAAGAAGCAAGAATAAGATGGTGTGAGGAAACAATACAACAATTGAAATCATTAAATAATTTATAAAATTTTTGAGAGGTGTTTTAAATGAAAGTTTTGGCGGTAAATGGTAGTCCAAGAGGAGCAAAAGGGAATACAGAAGTTCTTTTAGTAGAATTTCTTAAAGGATGTGATGAGGCAGGTGCAGAAACAGAAACAGTTTACTTAAAGGATAAGGACATTAAGCATTGTGAAGGATGTTTTACCTGCTGGACAAAAACTCCAGGAAAATGCATTCATAAAGATGACATGGAAGAATTATTAGATAAAGTATCAGAAGCTGATGTAATTGTTTATGCTACACCGTTATATGTATTTACTGTTACTGGCATAATGAAAGATTTTATGGATCGTAAAATTCCATTAATTAAAGGAAATATAATTAAAGTAGGAGATAAATATAGTCATCCTAAACGCTATGAAAAAGAGTATCCTGTTAAAAATGTGTTGATCTCAAATTGTGGTTTTCCTGGAAAGTATAATTTTTCTGGATTAGTAGAAACCTTCAATGTTATGACAAAGGGGAATTTAACAGCGGCTATTTTGTGTGGACAAGGCGGAATATTAAATGCTATAAAGACTAATAGTGAACTTCAAAAATTATACGAACCATTTTTTTCAGCTTTAAGAAATGCTGGAAGAGAGGTAATCAACTTAGGATACGTAAAAGCTGAGACACAAGCTATACTTGATAAGGAAGTAATTGATTCTGAACTTTATGTGAAAAATGCCAATGAAAACTGGGCAAAATAAATAAAAAACTAAATTTACGATAAGAGGGGAAATATATTATGGAGGGGCCATCTAAAGAGAATCCAAGTAAAAAATATTCAGTATTAAAAAATATATTTAACAAAGATTTCGTTATAAGTGCTATAATTCCTATTATAATTTTTTCAATATTAGATAGGTATGGAATGACTTTTGAAGGAATAGTTTTATCAGGAGGGTGGAGCATAGGTGTAGTTTTAATCAATTATATTAAGGATCATGAGTTAAATGCTCTTGCTACAATAAGTGCAACTTTTGCTGGAGTAGGTTTAATTGGAACTGTTATTTCCCAAAAAACCACCTTTTATTTAGTAGCTCCAATAGTGCAAGATATTTTACTTGCAGCTATGTTCTTTGGATCTTTGTTTTTTAAAAGATCATTAATTCAAATAATAATTGAACAAAGCTATTTAAAAAATGATTCTGGAGAGATAAAAAACAGTAAAAAATTTAAATTAACTTGTAGATTACTTTCTATAGCATGGGGCGTTTTAACTGTTAGCCAAGCAACAGTGAGAATTGTATTATTGCATTCTGTTTCAGTAAGTATTTATTATACTATAAGTACCGCATATGGAAATATTTCAACTCCTCTTATGATAGCTTTTTCTATTATGTTTCCTAAATGGTATTCTAAAAGAAAAAGCATATCAAAGGAAATGGAAATCTTATAATTATATAGAATTGACTTCGAGGGCTATACTAATAATGATATATCTGTGTCATATTTTTGAGTAGTTTGAGTTATTTTGAGCGAGAAAGCATAGGTAATATAGATATCTATACTTTCTTTTTTGTTGTACTATCTAGTTAATTCCGTACTTTTTACTTTCAGGATCCATAAATATGGGGAATTTAGGTGGATTAAGAGTAAATAATGTAAAACAAATAATGACTAATGTACCGATAATAATAGATAAATAAAAGTCAAGAGCAGTTAATCTAGCATGATTGTATATATATAAGGATAAGCATTGAGCAATTGAAAGTCCTAAAAATAATGAAAATATGTCAAGAAATAATGAATGAATTCCAAAGGCGCCTGTATAAGTGTAGTAAAAAGAAATTATAACAGCCATACTTACAATAATTGAAATAATACAACAGATATACCATCTATATAAGTTTACTTTATTTCCTAATAATACAAAGCCTAAGAAGTACCAAAGAAAGATAGGATAAGTGGAAAGTTTCAGATGTTCCCAGATACTTTCATTGACTGGGGTGAAAATTCCTAAGATAATTGATTTACCACTCCATTTATATGCAAAATGTGCTAAAGAACCAAGTATAAAGATGAATGGAATGCCGAGAATGAACCAAGAAGCTGGATTAATAAGAATGTTTTCCATGATTTAAGTTATGCCTCCAATAAAATTAATTATTTATTTGTGTTAGATTTGTAACCAATTAAAATAAATATTTTTAAATAATTATATGTAATGTGCATATAGTTTAGGACTCAAATTAGTCTTAAGAGATATTATGGCGAGTGTGATTATTAAAATCAAATATAGTATATATGTTGCAATTAGTATTTTACAAAGTACAATTAGCAATATCACTTGCAATCCTTATAAGATTTTTTGAATTGTAATTTTATTATTGCAACATATATAAATAAAATTATTATTATAAATACTTAAACAAACCATTCGATTTTTCGAATGGTTTATTATTTTGGTCATTGTTTAGAATGTTTATAGAGCTTAAAAATGCGCATTTATAAGTAGTAAGAACATTGTTAAAATAAATACAAAGTATTTTTAATTTACAAAATATATTTTAAAGTTGCTAAATATTTTAAATTTTCAGATAAAATGATACCATCTACTTACACCAAGCAATAATAAAATATCATGTATAAGATGTAAATGTTTAAAATAAAAGGAGTGTTTCAAATGAATTATTTTGAAGAAAGTTTAAAGTTACATGAAGAAAAACAAGGCAAGATTTCAGTTACATCAAGAGTTAAGGTTGAAACAAGAGAGGATTTAAGTCTTGCATATACTCCAGGAGTTGCAGAACCTTGTAGAAAAATTCATGAAGATGAAGAAAACGTATACAGATATACTTCAAAAGGTAATTTGGTAGCTGTAGTTACAGATGGTTCAGCAGTACTTGGACTTGGAGATATAGGGCCAATGGCTGGAATGCCAGTAATGGAAGGAAAAGCAATATTATTTAAAGAATTTGCAGATGTCGATGCATTTCCTATATTAGTAGATACTAAAGATGTTGATGAAATTGTAAATGTAGTTAAATTAATAGCTCCAACTTTTGGGGGGATAAATTTAGAAGATATTGGAGCTCCAAGATGTTTTGAAGTTGAAGAGAAACTAAAAAAAGTAGTTGATATTCCAGTATTCCACGATGATCAACATGGAACAGCAATTGTAGTACTTGCAGGTGTTATAAATGCACTTAAAGTAGTAGATAAAAAGCTTGAAGATATAAAAGTAGTAGTAAATGGAGCTGGAGCTGCTGGAACTGCAATAACTAAATTATTATTATCTTCAGGAGTTAAAAATCTAATTGCTTGTGATAAAGTAGGGATTTTATATAGAGGAATGGAAAAAATTGATGATGCTAAGGAGGCCTTGGCTGAAATAACAAATCCAGATAACATAAAAGGAAGTCTTGCAGATGCTTTGGTTAACGCAGATGTATTCATAGGAGTATCAGCTCCAGGAATATTGAAAGCTGAAATGGTTAAATCAATGAACAGAGATGCAATAATATTTGCAATGGCAAATCCAACACCAGAAATAATGCCTGATGAAGCTAAAGCAGCAGGGGCAAAAGTCATAGGAACAGGACGATCAGATTTTCCAAATCAAATAAATAATGTTCTAGCATTTCCAGGAATATTTAGAGGAGCGTTAGATGTTAGAGCAAAGGAAATAAATGAAGAGATGAAGATTGCTGCTGCATATGCAATTGCTAATTATATAAAAACTGAAGAGTTAAATGAAAATAACGTAATTCCAAGTGCTTTAGATAAAAATGTTGCTGTTAAAGTAGCAGAAGCAATTGCTAAAGCAGCAAGAAAAAGCGGAATTGCTAGGAAATAATGAGCACATTGATAATTCTACAAATCCTAGTAATAAAAATATAGAGCTTATATGTTGATAAACAGTTAATATAAAAGTGATTTGCAGCTACATAAGCTCAAACATAGAATTCATGTAGACGATAACAGAGATTAGAAAGTAAGAGAATCCCACAAGGTTATAAGAGAGTTTTACAAATTAAAAAATTATAAATTTAAAATACAAATATTTAAGATCATAAGATTTAGGAGGTATAAATATGCAAATTCCAATTAAGAAAACCCTTGATAAAATCCCAGGTGGTATGATGGTTGTTCCACTTTTTCTAGGAGTATTAGTCAATACTTTTTTTCCACAGTTTTTAAAAATCGGAGGATTTACAACAGCATTATTTAGTGCATCAGCATCATCACCAATTTTAGCTTGTTTTATGTTTTTAATCGGCTCACAAATACATTTTAAATTGGCACCAAAAGCATTAAAGAAAGGAGTCCTGTTAATAGTAGGAAAATTTATTGTAGGTGCTGGTATAGGTATAATTGTTGGAAAAGTTTTTGGTCCTGCCGGGGTGCTTGGATTATCACCACTTGCAATTCTTGCAGGATTAACAAATTGTAATGGTGGATTGTATGCATCTCTTGCTTCACAGTATGGTGATGAAACTGATGTAGGTGCGTATGCTTTATTATCTTTAAAGGATGGTCCATTTTTTACATTAGTTGCATTAGGTGCATCAGGACTTGCTCAAATTCCGTTTATGTCACTTGTAGCAGTGTTAGTTCCAATATTAATAGGTATGATACTTGGAAATATTGATGGAGATATGAGAAAATTCCTTGGAAGTAGTAAGTTATTATTAATTCCGTTCTTCTCGTTCCCATTAGGTGCAGGAATGAATCTTTCAACTATTATAACAGCAGGTGGACCTGGTATATTATTAGGAATAATAGCTGCATTTACTGGAATAGGTGCTTTCATGCTTTTGAAAATATTTAAAGAAGAGCCAATAATTGGACTTGCGACAGGATCAACAGCAGGAAATGCAGTAGCGACACCAGCAACTGTAGCGGCAGCAGATCCAACATTAGCAACAATAGCAACAATAGCAACAGCGCAAGTTGCAGCAGCATGTGTAGTATCTGCAATAGTATGTCCATTTATTGTTTCTTATGTGTTTAAATTTCTTAGAAATAGAAAAATGAAAAGTCAGGAGAAGGTATTAGAACAAGCATAATAGATGAAAGTACAAGTATTAGTGATATCTAACTTATAGTAACTGCAATTTATTAACAGGAATATTAAAATACATGTAAACTTCGCTCTCTTGTATATTATTCAATATTTTGAGAGCAAAGTAAATTATGTTCAATATTTGTATACATATATAACTAACTTGTATCTTAGGTTTATATGGTGATTTGTTAAGGAAATATATGTATTTATTTCAGAGAATTTATAAAATTTTCATCAATATATAGGATTTTTAGTATAGGTTATACAAAAAGATTACTAATAATTAGAAAGCATAACATATATGAGTAAAATATATGAACGAGATGTTTATATAAAGAATAAAGCCATGAAATTTGTGGAATGATGTTCCATAAAAATATTTGCAAAAAGATAAAAATTTTGCTTGAAAAAAAACGTTTAACACTATACAATGAGTACGATACAAAACCGAAGGGGAGGAAATGATGTGAATTATAAATTATTAATAATAAACCCAGGATCCACGTCAACTAAGATAGCAATATATGAAAATGAAAAGGAAGTTTTTGAAGAAACACTTAGGCATTCTTCAGAGGAAATAGGGAAATTTAAATGCGTAGCAGATCAGGAAGATTTTAGAAAAGACATTATATTAAATGCACTGAAGAAAAATAGCATAGATGTAAGAGAATTAGATGCAATAGTTGGAAGAGGTGGTCTTTTAAAGCCTATACACAGTGGTACATATGCTGTAAACGATGTGATGTTAAAAGATTTAAAAGAAAATATACAAGGGGAGCATGCGTCCAATCTTGGGGCAATTATAGCAGATAAAATTGCAAAATCAATTGGAAAAGAAGCTTTTATAGTAGATCCAGTAGTTGTAGATGAAATGGAACCGATTGCACGATTTTCAGGTGTACCTGAGCTCCCGAGAAAGAGTATTTTCCATGCATTAAATCAAAAAGCAGTAGCGAAGAGATATGCAAAGGAAAATTCTAAGAATTATGAAGATATAAATCTTATAGTTGCTCATATGGGAGGCGGAGTTTCAGTAGGTGCACATAAAAAAGGAAAAATAGTTGATGTAAATAATGCACTTGATGGTGAGGGAGCTTTTTCACCTGAAAGAAGTGGTGGAATTCCAGCTGGTGATTTAGTCAGAATGTGCTTTGGCGGACAATATACATTAGAAGAAATTTTAAAGAAGATAACAGGAAAAGGTGGATTTGTAGCCTACCTTGATACAAATGATGGAAGAGTAGTAAGAGATGCAATATTAAATGGCGATTCAAAAGCAAAATTAATACATGATGCCATGGGATATCAAGTTGCAAAGGATATAGGAGCGGCAGCAGCAGTGCTAGATGGAAAGGTAGATGCAATAATTTTAACTGGTGGTATTGCTTATGAAAAGATAATGATAGATTTTTTAAGACCTAAGATAGAATTCATAGCACCCATAACAGTTTATCCTGGCGAGAATGAAATGCTTGCCTTAGCAGAAGGGGTAATTAGAGTTTTAGATGGTCAAGAGGAAATAAAAGAATATAGGTAATTTTAAATTAAATATTAGAGAGCGGCTTTATAAGGAGTACGCTCTTTAATTTTGAAGGTATAATTTTATTTGGAATAAGTGAAAGAATATAGATGACTTTAAATTTTCATTGAAGAACAAGCTATTTATTATATATAAAGTAAATTACTATATTTACTGTAGAATTAAGGAACAGTATATAGTATCATAAAAATATTGAGACAAGAAAAAGTAAACTAAAGATTTATATAATGCTTTATTAAGGGTGATGAAATTGAAATTAAAAGAGAAGATAACATCATTTGTAATAGTTATTCTGATAATATCAATTGGAAGCATAACAATACTTTCATTTAATGAGATGAAAAAATTACTAAGGGAACAGATAGATAGAAATATGTTAAATATAGCAGATTCTTTTGCATCAACATATGAGGTGAAGGAATATTTAAAGGGTAATAAAAATATTTCGAGTGAAATGTTAAATGATGAAATTGAAAGAGCTAGATTAAAGACTAATGTAGAATTTATAGTGGTTATGGACATGAATGGAATAAGATATTCTCATCCAGTGAAAAGTAATATTGGAGAAAAATTTGCCGGTGGAGATGAAGAAAGAGTATTAGAAACTGGGGAACAATATATTTCAACAGCAAATGGTACTCTTGGAGTTTCTGTAAGAGCCTTTGCTCCAATTTTTGATGATGACAATAAACAGATAGGTGCAGTAGCAGTGGGAATGTTATACAATAAATTTGATAATGAAGTGTATGCAGCAATGTATAAATTTATCCCTATCATAATAATGGGATTAATTCTAGGAGTCTCAGGTGCTATTGCTCTTTCGTATAACATAAAAAAGGCAATATTTGGACTTGAACCAGAAGAAATAGCGTTAGTATTAAAGCAGAAAGAGATTGTAATCGAAAACATAAAGGAAGGCATAATTTCTTTGGACATTAATGGGTTTATAACTTTATTTAATGAAGAAGCTAGTAGAATTTTGAATTTAGAAGAAGGTGATATAGGAAAACCTATCACTGAGTTCACATATGAAAGCATGGCTCTAACAGTGTTAAATAGTGGTAAGTCTATGACGAATGTAGAAATAAAAGTGCGCCCAGGTTTAAATATTATGTGTAAGTATAATATAATTAGAGGTTTCAAAAATCAAATCTTAGGATTAGTTGTAACCTTTGAAGATTTAACAGAGGTGCGTAAGATGGCAGAAGAGTTAACAGGCATTAAAAAAATGGCGTGGTCTCTTAGAGCTCAAAATCATGAATTCATGAATAAGCTGCACACAATTTCAGGACTTATTCAATTGGAAGAATATGATGAGGTAATTAAGTTTATAAATGTTATAGCAGAAAGCAAAAATAATATAACAAATATAATATCAGATAAAATAAAGAATGTTTCTTTAGCAGCATTAATATTATCTAAGTATAGTAAATGTGAAGAAGCTAGAATTAACTTATTAATAGATGATAATTCAAGAATAACTAAATTGCCGGAATATATGACCTCAGAGGAACTTGTATCGATTGTTGGAAATTTGATAGATAACTCTATAGATGCAGTTAAAAATGATGGAACAGGTGAAGTTTATATAAAAATTTTTGAAGATAATGAAAAAATGGAGATTATCGTAAAAGACAATGGACCTGGAATACCTGAAGGTATCGAAGAAAATATTTATCAAATGGGAGTCTCTAGTAAAGAGGGCAGCAGAGGCTTTGGAATGTATATAGTAAAGAAGATTATTGATGAAGCTAATGGAAATATTGATTTTAAAGTAGATGAGGGAACTAAATGGAGTATATCTATACCTATGAAAAGGAGTTAAATACATGATTAAGACTATGATTGTTGAAGATGACCCGATGGTTAGACAGATAAATTCTAAATTTTTAAATAAAGTCAAAGGTTTTTCACTTTTAAAAGCCGCTACCAATCTTTCAGAAGCAAAAGAATTCTTGGAAAATAATACTGTTGATCTGATTCTTTTGGATGTTTTTCTTCCAAATGAAAATGGAATAGATCTCTTAAAGTGGCTAAGAAAAAATGAAATATTATCAGATGTTATATTAATCACTGCAGATAAGAGCATAGATAGAATAAAAGATGCTTTTAGGTATGGGGTTGTGGATTACTTAATTAAACCTTTTACTTTTGAAAGATTTCATGAAGCATTAGATATTTTTAAGGAAAGGCTTGATAGTTTTAATAGTAGTGAAACTATTGAACAAAGTGAACTTGACAAGCTTATCTTAAGTAATAAAAATAAAGAATCAATTGAAGAAGAATCAAAATTTAACCTTGAAAAAGGGTTTAATAAATATACATATAATGCAATAGCAAACGAACTTGAAAATATTACGGAGGAATACTTTACTACGGAAGAATTATCTGAAAAGCTGGGTATAGCAAAAGTTACTGTTAGAAAATATCTTGATTATATGAGTAAACAAGGGGAATTAGTAAAGATAATTGAATATGGGAAGGTAGGAAGACCATTATATAAATATAAACTAAAATTATAGTTATAATATACATAGGTTAATATGTTCTATTGAAATATATATGCTGCAATAATAGTTATAGATTATAAATTCAAGAAATTATGTAAGGATTTTTATCAGAATTATTAATTGTACATTCTTAATTGAAATGTATATAGGCTAGGTAAGTTTTATGCTTTCTAGCCATATTTTTTATAGAAATAGAATTTAAATGGGAATGACTTTATTATTGGGGTATATCACCATTTTTGATGAATTGTCCGGTTTTGCCCATTATATAAGCAAGCTTTATTATTGATTTTTCCTCTTCTGTCATTTCTCTATTATACATCTTTTCAAACTGATGAATTAAGGAAGTCATATCAATATCTTCTTTAGGTTTTGAGATTCTCTTTGGAGGTGCAGAAGTGTATACTGATGGTCTAATTATTTCATTATTATAAATAAATTTAAAAATTTCTGCAGTATAATAAGCATCATTAAAGGCATCGTGGAATTCACCATTAATAGGTATATTCAAAAGTTCAATTGCATTTCTTAAACCAATTCTAGATTTATTTAAGGTCTTTAGATGCGTTGAAGCATATTTTTGAACATCAATATATTTAGAAATATTTGAAATAGGAAAGTTATAGAATTTTAAATTTCTTATTAATTCTTTAATATCAACAGTACCCCATACACATAAAGTTATTTCTCCATCTCCAATAAATTCTAGAAAATCTTCATATACATCAGGAAAATATCTGCAGAAAGCAACTTTTTCATCTGTAATTTGGGTTAAACTCTCTACATGAGGATGGATAGACTTATATACAGTTGGCTTAATTAGTGAATTAAAAGTAGAAAGTGTTTGAAAATCATTATCTAACTTTAAAGCACCAATTTGAATGATTTCAAAAGGCAGGTCAGATACGTTTTTTGTTGATAAGTCTGTGTTATTTTCATCAGACCTTTTATCTTTTTGATTAAATTCTAAATCGTATATTATATAATTCACATTTTCACCTGCTTGCCTCATAAAAAACTAGTTTAAATATTAAACCTAGTTATATTATAGCCAAAGTTGCAGAGAATATATAGATACATAAATCAGAAATTTAATTTATTATTAGAGTATTTTATCTATTATTCCATAGTCTAAAGCTTCCTGAGCAGACATGAAATAATCTCTTTCCATATCTTTTTCTATCGTTTCAATTGGTTTTTTAGTCTTTTCACTATATATTTTATTTATCTTGTCTTTAGTTTTTAATAACCAATCTGTATGAATCTTTATATCTGTAGCTTTGCCTGTAAGACCGCCATATACTGATGGCTGGTGAATGAGAATTTCGCTATTTGGAAGAGCAAATCTCTTGCCTGGAGTACCTGATGTAAGTAGGAATGATCCCATACTTGCTGCTATACCAACACATATTGTAGATACATCTGGTTTTATATATTGCATTGTATCATATATTGCCATTCCTGCGGTTGTGGAACCACCAGGACTGTTTATATAGAAATTAATATCTGCATCAGGATTATCAGCTTCAAGAAAGAGCAGCTGAGCCACAATTATACTTGCGCTTGCATCAGTTACCTCTTCACTAAGCATAATTATCCTATCTTTAAGTAGTCTGGAATATATATCATATGAACGCTCCCCACGATTTGTTTGTTCGATTACCACTGGCACATAGCTCATAAAATCACTCCTAAAAATTATTTTTATATAAAAATTGATTTCTATTGTATTTAATAGTTTTTAACTGCTGCATTTAATGGTTTTTAGTCGGGTTAATAATAGAAAAACTGTAAGCTTTTCTTCAGTAACTGTAAACTTTAAATTGTCCACAGGACACTCTAAAGGGCTAAACTATGAACCGCTCTTTATGCGGCCATAGAAAGTGTGTTTATAGACTTCTTCTTAGAATGTAGTAAAGTTATATTTGCTCTATTTTTTCTAAATTCTTTAGGTGGAATCCCATAAAATTTTTTAAAGGCTTTCGTAAAAGATTCTTGAGTACTGAATTGATAATTTAATGCTATATCTATAATTTTATTTTCTGTATTTAATAATTCATTAGCGGCTTCTATTAATCTTCTTCTTCGTACATATTCAGCTACAGATTCTCCAATTGTGGCATGAAAAATTCTATGAAAGTGATACTTTGATAAAAAAGCCTTATTTGCAATCTCTTGTAATTCAATTTTTTTATTTAAATTGTCTTCAATATACTCAATAGATTTTTTTATGCATTTATCATAATTCATTTTAAATACCTGCCTTATCTAAGCTTTTTTCTATATTATATATTAACCATTAATAGAAATCCTGTCTTTTTTTGCTCATTAATATTCATATAATCAGCTTGTTAGTAATAAGGTGATAAAAAGAATGTTTTGGAGAATTATATGGGAAAGTCAAAGAAAAGTAATAGAACTGAAGAAGATAATATTATGCAAATAGATAAGAAAAAATGCATAGGGTGTACAGCTTGTGCATTTACATGTGCTCAGGAGACAAAGATATCTATATTAAAGAAAATAGATATTGGAAGAAGAACAGTTGAACCCAAACAAGGAACTTTTGAAGATACAGGATGCATATATTGTGGACAGTGTGCTACAGCTTGCCCAACTGAAGCTATGAAGGTACGAAATGATGTAGAATTAGTGAAAGAAGCCCTAAATAGTGGTAAATATTTAGTTTTAATTTCATCTCCTATAGTAAAAGCAACTTTGGGAGAAGAATTCAAGCTTCCTGCAGGAACTTATGTAGAAGGAAAGATAGTGCCATCAGCAAGGAAACTAGGTTTCCAAAATGCATTTAATACTGAATTCGGTGCTGATATGACGGTTGTTGAAGAAGCAACTGAGCTAATAAAGAGAATTGCAGGTAAAGAAAAACTGCCTATGTTTACTTCTTTTTGCCCAGCATGGATACGCTATGCTGAATTTTTTCATCCAGAAATATTAGAACATATTTCAACGGCAAAATCTCCACAGCAAATGATGGGGGCAAGTGTAAAAACATATTTTGCTGATAACTATAATATTTTACCTACTAACATTTTTATTGTTTCTGTTAACTCTTGTGCCGCTAAAAAATATGAAGCAGAAAAAGCAGAAATGGGAAGAGATAACTATAAAGATATAGATGCAGTTTTAACTACAAGGGAATATAGTGAGTTATTAAAAGAAAATGGAATTGATATAACAGCTATAGCAGATGAATCGAGCACTTCTTTTATGAATGAATACACAGGAGCAGGAACAAGTTTTGCTATAAGTGGTGGGGCAATGGGATCTGTTATTAGGACAGTTGCCAGTTATCTAAACAGTGATGTATTTGAAATTGATAATGTAGCTTTTGAGAATGTTTTTGGATATGAGTATATAAAAGAAGCAAATATTAATTTAGGCAGTCAAAGGTACAAGGTAGCAATAATTAATGGGTTAAAAGAAATTGACAAATTTCTAAAGAGCCAAAAATGGAAAGAATATTTATTTATTGAAGTTATGACTTGTAAGGATGGCTGTATGAATGGTGGTGGTGCAGTAAGAATGGAAAAAAAGGCTAAAACTGACGGGGATTTATGCATAAGCTGTGGAACCTGCATAGATAGTTGTCCTGTTAGTGCTAGAGAATTTGATGAAAGAGGAGAAGCCTTTGGTGATATTAGAAAATGTATTGGCTGCAAATTATGTGCGAATATTTGCAGAGCTAAGGCCACAAGTGTTCAATGCTTTGATAAAGCAGCTAATAAATTTTTAGACACAGATTATATAAAAATTAGAATTGATTCTTTAAGAAACATAGATAGGACATGTGATAAAAGAGTTTCAGATGAAAATTATAGTCTTCAAGAGATGTACAAAAATTACATGGGGGAACCAGGAGGCGTAAAATCAATTAATTTGCTTCACACAGGTTATACAGATAAATCTAATAATATAAAGAATAAAGATACTAAAAAGCGGAAAAAACATTAAAGCATGAAGAAGTTTGCGTCTTGATTCTCTATGTTAAATCTGAAGGTTAAGAAAATATTTTGTTCACAAAAGATACTTAGGAGTAATAGAGTAAAACAATGGAGATAATAAAAATGAAATGATAAGGCACATGAAAATAGGCTGGCAGATGGGCTTGTTATTTTATTGAATGTGTCTAAGATACAAAAGTTTATAGGAGGTGAAATAAAGATGAAAAATTTAGAGTATGAAATAGCATATTCTGATTTAGATGCTCAGAAACTAATAAGAGAGAAACGTTTATTTGATCTAAAAATAATAGCAGCATATATTAAAGAATATAAAAAAGGATTTAAAGTTAAAAGTATCAGTAAAACTCATAAAAATGGAACAAAGTTTACGTATGTAAAAATTAATAATGATGATGAGTTAGATGATTATAAAAGATTCTTAATTGAAATGATAAGAGAATATAATAATAAATATAATGAAAGAGTAACTATAGATGAGATAAGCTGATAATTTGATTATTTGTAAATTGGGGGTAACCACTAAAGTAATATGGTTACCTCTTTTGAATTTAATAGTAGGGAATATAAAAACTTATGCAATAATATAATTCACAATAATTCTAAATAATATGCAAACATATTAAATATATATTATATTTATATGGGAAATTAATTTGAAGAGAAAAAATATGATATAATTTACTAATTAGCAATAAGGCATATGAAAATAAATAACGAGTCCCAAATAGCCTTGCAAGTGGACTTGTTAT
>NZ_LZZL01000055.1:0-42527 GCF_002006495.1 Clostridium sp. BL-8 | reverse complement strand
CTTGCTGAGTAAGCGATTCACACCAAATCAGAGATTTGGGTTCTCTGCTCATCGGAAAATTGACCTAATAGCCCCACTATAAGGTCAATTTATCTCCTTGCCTGATGTAAAATATTCATGGCAACCTTGGACCTGTTATTTATTTTCATGTGCCTAAATTAATAATTAGCACTTCATAGATATACTTTTATATCTTAAATTAGTTATAAATAATTCTAATTTACGAATTATTTGTGCTTGCAGCGTTTTTATACTCCGATGGATTTTTTCCATAATATTTTTTAAACAGTTTTGAAAAATAATTTATATCCCTATATCCAATTTTATATCCAACTTCATAAGTCTTTAACTGAGTATTGATAAATAGGTACCTAGCTCTTGCCATTTTCACCATTGTTATATAGTCATTAAACCTCATTCCAGTTTTTATAGCAAAGGTATTACTTAAGTACGTGTTGTTTATATAAAACTTTTTAGCTATTATCTTTAATTTTAGATCAGAATCAGAATGGCTCAATATATATTCACTAATATTGTTTATCAATTCATCGGAAGCTTCAAGATAAAATTTCTTTAAGAAAGTCAAAAGATAGGATATTTTCCCACAATAATACTCTGTAAAACCGTTAATATTTTCTTTATTAGCATAGTCTACGGTTTCAAAAAATTCAATATTAATATAGTTATTCAGCCAGTTATACTCTTCATATACTGCTTTAATAACATTATGATATATTTTTTTTATTATGATATCTGCCTTAATTATATTATCTGATGATACATTATAAATACTTTCTGCTGTCTTATTAAATAGTTCAATTGCATGATCTTCTTTTTTAATTAGAGAATTAATAATTTGCTTTTCGTCAGCTTCAGAATATACCCATTCAGAATCGACTCCTATTACTAAAAGCTTACTTATAAGTAATAGCGTATCTTTGCAAATGTTTCTTATATTTTCTATAAGTATAACTCCTTCATTATCAACTTGTGCCCCATAGTCTTCAATAAAAATTCTAGCATATCCATCTATCGCACAAACAGGATCTTTGATTTCATGAGAAATTGTGTGATTGGAGACTCCAAAATGATCATTGGTACTTTGAAGTTTTTTTACTTTTTTCTTAATATCTTCTATATTATTGTTTGATATGTTAAATGTATTAATGACTATCACCCCAATACTATTAATTGCTTAAAATTTGTAAATACACGTTATTTGATTTAAGAATTTTTCTATAATAAATAGGTCATAATAGCATTTAAACTTTTGATAAATATGATTTATATTATTCCTTTATTATATTCTACAAATTCATATCCATACTAATCTAATATGATTACTATGGATTAAGTATATACTAATTTTTTTTGTTAGTCAAAAGTTATTTAATCAAAGATTTGTTACTATAATTGAATTCCAATAAAAATATCAGCATTCTAGATATAATTATTGGAATTTAGCTACCTATAGACAAAAAAACTTTCACTTGCTTTATTAAGCAAGTAAAAGTTTTGCGTACATAATATGTTCATAAAAAATAATTTAAATTATTACATACAACTAATGCTATTGCTATTTAAAAATTATTCTTCTATAGGTTTCAAATTTTGTCCATTTACTTAAGAAGTTCCCTTCTGTTTCTTCGCTAATATCTTTATATTCACTTAAAAATCTTATAACATCCTCACTGGAATTAATCTTTGCTCCAAATCCCTTACCGTTAATAATTGGTACCCCTTGATATTTATACTCATCAATAGATTTTATACTTGCAATTTTCTCATCACGTATTTCAATAGCCGCCCAATCCTGAAGAGCTAATAAATCAAAGTTTTCTGGATACCCATAGCTTTCACCTTTTGTTGGAATTTTATCGCCAACCGTATAAACTTGCTCTTCTGAGTTGTATTTTATAATAGATGCACTTTGTGAATTATAATAAAATTCATCAAAAATATCTCCTCTGGCCTTTAAATTATTATATTCAAAAGAGAATTTACTATTATTATGAATATCTTCAACAACTCCACAAGCTGATGTCATATTAGTAATACGATCTATTAAAATAAGCTCTCCTAATGCTTTGTGATGATTAAACTTATCAACTACAACTTTTTCAGAAAGTGCGATATCGCATGCTGCTATTTCATTTTTCTTCAAAAGTCCAACTGGTAAATGTTCTCCAGTATTCACGTCGATTTTATATTTCAAATCTGTAACAATACCGGTTAACATCTTAGTTCCTAATTTTACAAAATATTCCTTGCCTGCTGTTAACTCAGAATCATCCATCCAAAGAATTGTTGCACTAAATGACTTATTAGCTGCAAGTTTTGTTTCTTTCGTAAGCACACATCCACGAGATACATCAACTTCTTTATTCAATTGTATAGTAACAGCTTGGCCTTTTGTTGCACTCTGTGACTCCTTATCTGTAATATGAATACTTTTTACTAACGCCTTCTCATTACTTGGAAGAGTTGTTATTTCATCTCCTACAGCAATAGTTCCTGATTCAATCTCACCTTGAAATCCTCTAAAGGTATGATTAGGTCTACATACTCTTTGAATTGGCATGTAGAAGCCTTCCTCTACTTCACTTTCAACATCAACATTCTCAAGATATGGTAAGAGTGCTTCTCCTGTATACCATGGAATATTTTGAGATTTTTCTGTAACGTTATCTCCTTCTGTAGCCGATACTGGAATAATATAAATATTTTCTAAAGAAAGTTCTTCTTTCAATTCTTTAATCTGTTCTTCAATTTCTAGAAATCTTTCATGGCTATATCCTACTAAGTCCATTTTGTTAACAGCAAACACCAAATGTTTTATGCCCATTAGTGAGCAAATCCTAGCATGTCTTCTTGTTTGAACAAGTACTCCCTGCTTTGCATCTACTAATATAATTGCAAGCTCTGCAAAAGATGCTCCAACTGCCATGTTTCTAGTATATTCTTCATGTCCTGGGGTATCAGCAACGATGAAACTTCTATTATCAGTTGTAAAATAACGATATGCAACATCTATTGTAATTCCCTGCTCACGTTCTGCCATCAAACCATCTAATAATAGAGAATAATCTATTGCTCCGCCTCTGCTTCCAACTTTACTATCCAGTTCTAAGGCCTTTTCCTGATCTGCATATAAAAGTTTTGCATCATATAAGATATGTCCTATAAGAGTAGATTTCCCGTCATCTACGCTACCACATGTTATAAACTTCAATAAACTCTTCATCTTAGAAATACCCCTCCCTTTTTCTTCTTTCCATACTGCCTGCTGCTTCGCTATCTATAACTCTAGTTGTTCTCTCAGAAGAAACAGCACTAAGGGTTTCCTCAATAATTTCATCTAAAGTGATTGCATCAGATTCAAAGCCTCCTGTTAACGGATAACAGCCCAGTGTTCTAAATCGTATCTTTTTATGTTCTATTTTCTCACCTGGTAATAGCTTTAACCTATCATCATCTACCATTATGATATTTCCATCACGTGAAATGCATGGTCTTTCTTTTGCAAAATATAAAGGGACAATATCGATATTTTCACGCTTTATATATTGCCAAATATCATTTTCAGTCCAATTTGAAATAGGAAAAACTCTCATACTTTCACCTTTATTTATTTTGGTGTTATAAAGTTTCCACATCTCCGGCCTCTGATTTTTAGGATCCCAAGCCTGTGCCTCATTACGGAAGGAAAATATTCTTTCCTTTGCACGTGATTTTTCTTCATCACGACGTCCGCCACCAAAAGCTGCTGTAAAACCATACTTTGTTAATCCTTGTTTTAAGGCTTGTGTCTTCATGATATCAGTATATGCTGAACCATGATCAAAAGGATTGATTCCTTGCTTTATGCCCTCTTCATTTGAATGGACAATCATCTCAATTCCTAATTCCTTTACTTTTCTATCACGAAATTCAATCATTTCTCTAAACTTCCATGTTGTATCAATATGCATGAATGGAAATGGTGGTTTTTCAGGATAAAATGCCTTCATTGCCAGGTGCAGCATAACTGAGCTATCCTTGCCAATTGAATATAACATTACTGGTTTTTCACATTCCGCTGCTACTTCTCTAATAATATAAATTGCTTCTGCTTCTAATTTATCAAGATGTGATAATTCACTCATAATTAATTCCTCCTATTCTTGCCTATACAAATTTAATATTGATTGGAATCTTTACGATTTATATTGATTGAATGCTCTGTTCCACTGCTTTCTTCAACCTTCCAATGTGCTGTATTCTCTTGAAGCTTAACTGTAAGCTTACTGCCTCTTCCTCCAATATCTGCTCCTAGATATAGTGAAATTGCACTTTTAGGGCATTCTTTTATGCAGGAGCTGCATCCCCAGCAATCTCTAGGATATTTAATATACGTTTTTCCGTCATCACCTAATTTAATAAGGCTTCCTGGGCAAACATATAGACATTTCTTACATCCAATGCATTTTTGTTTATCAATTGCTATGCTCATAAACTTCGCCTCTTCCTACTAAATCTCTATGCAAAATTATAAGTTCTCCATTTACAAGTTTTGAATTTACATATTTAAGCCATTCATCACTCTTCTCTGGATAATCCAAATTCTCTGCAAAACTATGCCATCTAGTTTCTTTTCTCGCTTTTAAATGGGCAATAACAGATTTACAAATTGTAAGTCTTTCTTTTAGCTCATATATAAACATCAATTCATGCATATCTTCTGCATGTAGACTGTCACTTAATTTTTCAATTTGTTCAATTTTCTCAATTGCCAGTTTTAGCTGCCTTTCGTTAAACTGATAATTGCTTCCAATTCCACCTGCATAGGTGTCCATTACCTTCTGCATAGCTTCTTCTAACTGTTCTACATTGAATATCTGATTTTCGAAGTTTAATACTTTCTCAACTTCTTCTTTCTTTATCCCTATAAGGAAATCTTCTTCTCTTCTTGATAAAGTATTATTATTCTCATCATTATTTATTGCTTCTACCACTGCTTTTGCTGCAATCTCGCCTTCTACTAATGCACCTGTAACATATTTTTGAGGACATCCGCCAGCCACATCTCCTGCTGCAAAAAGTCCATTTATTGTTGTTTCACGCTTAGTATCTACCCAGTATCCGCTCGCAGTATGCCCGCCTACTATGTATGGCTCAGTTCCTTCAATTTCTACATTTTGTTCGCTTGGATTTTTACCAGCCTCTATCCACTTAAGTGTCTGGCTAGGTGCCATATTTAAATATGCTTTCTTAAGTTCTTCATCTTGTGCTGAGGTAATACCTTCTGTTCTTAAATAACAAGGTCCTCTTCCCTCTTGATTTTCTTTTACTGTTCCATAAACTCTCTCTGATGTAGTAATACCATACTTTGTCTCATATACTTCACCTTTTGAATTAACCTGCTTTGCTCCAACTCCCTGCGCAATTGTACCTGTAGGCGCTATAGTATCTTTGCATCTTAATGCTATAAATCTCATCTCGAAAGTAGTCATTTCTGCACCTGCTTTTATTCCCATAGCATATCCTGCTCCAGTATTAAATGGAGGATACCACATTTTATGTCTCGAAAAGCCTGGATTATTTGGTTTATATAATCCTGCTGCTCCTCCTGTTGCACATATAACTTTTTTAGCTCTGATTTCATAAAGAATTTCTTCTTCAACACCAACTGCAAATGCTCCAAATATCTGGTTATCCTTTACGATATAATCAATTACATTAATCTTATTCATAACTGTAACGTTAGGAAGTTTTTGAACTGCATCTGCTAAAATAGGCTTTATGTTTTCTCCATTAATTTTTATATTTCTATTTCCTCTAGCTACATACTCACCATTTTCATCTTTTAAAATGACAAGTCCTAAATCCTCTAGCCTTTTTGTCACTTTATTCAACCCTTGTGACATAGTAAGTAGCAAATCTTCCCTCACGATATTATCTGCATCCTTTTTCGCATAGTCCACATAATCTTCTGGAGTTCTACCTTTTACTATATAGGCATTAATTGCATTCACCCCAGCTGCTAAGCAGCCACTTCTTTTAATATTAGCTTTTTCAATAATCAATACGGCTGCATCTGAATGCTCTCTTATAGTAATAGCTGCATAGCATCCAGCTGTACCTCCACCAATTATCAACACGTCTGTTTCTAATTGTTTTACTTCAACTTTCTTATTCATACATATCTCCTTTTTCTAAGGTCAATATTTATTAAATAAATACAGAATTATTATCTTTAATTGCTGAATTTTCAAGTGCATAGGCTCTATTTTCATCAAATACATATAAACGGTAAATCAATACCTTTACTTTTTCTCCCTTTTCAACAGGCGCTTCTTCTAGAGAACGCGTTGCTGTTAAAATAACATCTTTCACATTTATCCTTAGTTCTAGATAGCTTCCTCTAAAAGATATTTCCTCTACTGTTCCTTCTTCTACTGCACTGTTATATTGAATAAATTCACCTTTCTTAATTACGTTTATAAACTCTGGACGAATTACAGCTTTCTTGATGGCATTTAACCCTTCAAAACCTTTTAGCTTTTCATAATTTTCTACTACTACAGATTTCCCAATAAATTGTGCAACAAAAGGCGTTGATGGATTCTTGTATATCTCCAGCGGCGAACCTTTTTGCTCAATAACTCCATGATTTGAAATTATAATCTCATCAGCTACTTCAATAGCTTCATCCTGGTCATGAGTAACAAATATACTTGTAACACCGACCTTTTCAATCATTTCTTTAAGCCAGCTTCTAAGCTCTTGTCTAACTTTTGCATCAATAGCTGCAAATGGCTCATCGAGCAATAAAAGCTGTGGATTTGGCGCTAAAGCTCTTGCAAAAGCCACCCTCTGTCTCTGACCTCCCGAAAGCTGGCTAGGATATCTTTTTTCCATTCCCTCTAATCCAATTAATTTAATCAACTCTAATACTTTATCTTTAATTTCTGCTTTGCTCTTCTTTTGGACTTTAAGACCAAAAGCTATATTATCAAATACAGTCATATAACGAAATAAAGCATAATTTTGAAACACAAAGCCTATACCTCTTTTAGACGCTGGAATGTCATTTACACGAACACCATCAATGATAATGTCTCCTGAATCAGGCTGTTCAAGCCCCGCAATCATACGAAGAATTGTTGTCTTTCCACTTCCACTTGGCCCAAGCAGTCCTATTAATTTTCCTTTTTCAATTCCAAAATTCACATTGTCAGATGCTTTAAAATTGCCAAAGGTTTTGTTTATATCTTTTAATTCTACATACATTAATTTTCACCAGCCCTTTTTGCTTTATACTCCACGATATTTCTTATAATAAGAATGATTACAGCTAGAATCATTAAGATTGATGATACTGCAAAAGCATCTGTTGTTTTAAATTGGTTATATAATATTTCAATATGGAGAGGAAGTGTATTGGTTTTACCCCTTAAATGACCAGATATAACAGATACAGCTCCAAATTCCCCCATAGCTCTTGCTGTGCATAACACAACTCCATAGATTAATGCCCATTTAATATGAGGCAAAGTTATTTTTCTAAATATATTAAAACCACTTGCTCCCATAATCGCTGCTGCTTCCTCTTCATCAGTTCCTTGTGCATTTAATACCGGAATTATTTCTCTTGATACAAATGGAAAAGTAACAAAAATTGTTGCTAAAATAATTCCTGGAACTGCAAAAACTATTTTTATATCATAAGCCTGCAAAAAACTATTAGCCCAGCCAATTCTTCCAAAAGTTAAAATAAACACCAACCCAGCAATAACTGGAGATATGGCAAATGGAATATCAATTAATGTTGTTAAGAACTGCTTTCCACGAAACTTAAACTTTGTAATCGCCCACGCTGCAAATACTCCAAAAAAAGTGTTTACAGCAACTGCTGATACAGTAGCTAAAACAGTTAAATATAATGCCTTCAAGGTATACTCATCAAAGATAGCATCTTTATAAGCTTCAAATCCATCCTTCAATGCATTTAAAACTAATACAGCCAGAGGTATTATAAGCATTACTACGATAAATAGAATACTAATCGTAATCAATATTATTTTGGTCGCATTTGTTTTTTTATTTTCCTGTAAATCTCTATTACTCATAAATTCCCTCCTCTAGTTGTTTGTAACTCTAGCTACGCGTGACTGTATTACATTAATCAAGAATAAAATAATAAAAGCTACCACTAACATAACTAATGCAATTGCTGTTGCATCAGCATACTTATATTGTTCTAACTTTGTCATAATAAGAAGTGGTGCAATCTGAGTTTCATATGGAATATTTCCTGCGATAAATACCACACTGCCATATTCTCCAATGCCTCTTGCTAATGCTAATCCAAAACCAGTGAGCAAACTTGGAAATATCTCTGGAAAAATAACTTTAAAAAAAGTTGTTGCTCCACTCGCTCCAAGCATAGCTGCTGCTTCTTCATATTGTTTATCCATTTTTTCTAATACAGGCTGTATAGCCCTCACTACAAAAGGTATTCCTATAAAAATCATTGCAATAATTATCCCTGTTTTTGTATAGGCAATTTTAATACCAATTTTCGCAAACTCACTTCCTATCCACCCCTTATCAGAATATAAATATGCTAAAGATATACCAGCTACTGCTGTAGGAAGTGCAAATGGAAGTTCGATTAAACCATCTAAAATTTTCTTACCTGGAAATTCATATCTTACTAATACCCATGCTAAAATAACTCCAAATATGCTATTGACTAATGCCGCTATTACCGCACAAGAAAAACTCACCTCATATCCTGCTACTACATCTTTTGCAGATATTATCTTCAAAAATTCACTAAAACTGAGCCCTGAAGCGCAAATTACTATAGATGCCATTGGTATTAATACAATAAAACTTAATAAAGTAAGGGCTATTCCAATAGAAATGCCAAAGCCTGGAATTACTCTTTTACTTTGCTTAATTCTAGTCGCATTTTTCTTTTTCTCCATTAAAACAAATCCTTCCATCTATCTTTGTATCTATTATTTCTTAGTATATATTTGGTCAAATATAGCTCCATCGTTGAAGAAATCTTCATAGGCCTTATCCCATCCACCAAAGTCATCAATAGTTACTAGATTCATATTTAAATTAAATTTATCTGCATATTGATTTAATATTTCTTTATTTCTAGGTCTGTAGAAATTATCCGCTGCAATTTTTTGACCCTCATCAGAATATAAATAGTCTAAATATGCCTTAGAAACTTCTTCTGTTCCATCTTTCTTTGCATTCTCATCAACTACTGCAACAGATGGTTCTGCTAAAATACTAATACTTGGTGTAACAATTTCATATTTGTCAGGATTTTCTTTCATAGCTAAATAAGCATCATTTTCCCAAGCAACTAATACATCGCCTTGTCCATTCTGAACAAAAGTATTTGTAGCACCCCTAGCTCCTGAATCCAATACTATTACATTGCTATACAGCTCAGTCATAAATTCCTTAATCTTGTTTTCATCTCCATTATATTTATTCTTTGCATATGCCCATGCCGCAAGAAAATTCCAGCAAGCTCCACCTGATGATTTAGGATTCGGATTAATAATTTGAACTCCCGGCTTCACCAAATCATCCCAATCTTTAATATTTTTTTCATTTCCTTTACGAACTAGAAATACAATTGTAGATGTATATGGCGAACTATTTTGGTCAAAATTATTTATCCAGCCCTTATCAATTAATCCTGCCTGCTCAATTGCTGTGATATCATGAGCTAAAGCTAAAGTTACTACATCTGCGTCGTTTCCTTCAATTACAGAACGTGCCTGAGCACCAGATCCACCATGAGATTGTGTAATCTCAACATCTTGGCCAGTTTTTTCCTTCCAATACTTTTCAAACGCTGGATTATATGCTTCATAAAGTTCCCTTGTTGGATCATATGAAACATTTGTTATCTCTATAGTTTTACTACTACTTGGATCTGTTTTTTTACTGCTACCGCAGCCAGCTAATGCCCCAACTAAAAATACTATTGTCAATCCTAGTGCTACTATCTTTTTTTTGTTCATAAATATCTCCCCAATCTCTTATTTTTATATAGAGAAATCTATATTTTTTATTATTGCTTTTGCATCACCTATTATTCATATCAATTTGCTATGATATTATAGTATTGTCAATTCTATGAAATGTCAATTAAGGATATATAACATATGTATTTTGACATGGTTAAATATAAATAATTTCATGTATTAGTTGTTTAATTAATATTGTCTGCACTATAGAAAATCATGTTTTGTTATAAAAATGTAAAAAGGCCTAATACTTTATAGTACTAGGCCCTTTTACATTTTTATATAAGTTTTGTTATCCTATTTCTATACACACGAATATTTTTTACATTAGATTTCACTTACCTATTCAAAAAAGCCCTTAACAATAACCTCCCCATCTTCCATCATTTTTCTTCCTTTTGCAATAACCGTATCTATATCCAAAGAGTTTTCATCAACCATTACAAAATCTGCATCTTTTCCATACTCTATAGTTCCTTTATTCTCAAACTTTAATACTTTTGCTATATTCGAGGTAACTACTCTAATTGCATCTTCTATTGGAACCTTTTCTTCCTCAATTGCAAATTTAACCTCTCTATATAAAGTTGATACGGAGCAAACCTTATAACCGATTAACTTTCCTTTGTCATCAAATTCTGGCATACTTCCATTTCCATCTGAAGAAAAGGTTATGTGTTCTATAGGCAAATTTTTATCTATATATTTTTTCAAACCCTCACCAGCTCTAAGCTCTCCTTCACTTAGGTTCTTTAGATCGCAGCTCGTCGTCAAATCTATAAAACCACCCTTTTTTACATACTTTATCCCTTGTTCAAAAAGTTTTCCGTTTCTGTTAATATGAGTTGGCAGCAATTGTGTTGCAGGAATTTCTGTTTTATCAACTAAATCAAAAACATAATCTAATCCTCTATCTCCTTCTCCTAAATGAACATTAACAATTCCAGCTTTATTTGACAATAATCCTCCAACTCTACTTTGCGCAGCTAAATTAGCAAAACTTTCAAAACTAGGCTGAGAACTTCTATTATCTGAGAGAGCAATTTCTCCAACACCAATTACTTCTTCAATTAACATTATATCTTCCTTTATTGAACCAGTTACTGTTTTCACTGGTACATCATAAGAACCTGTAAAACAATACGCTGAAACTCCATCTTGTCTCAAAGCTTTTACTTTGGCTATTAATGCTTTCCTGCTTCTACATACTCCATCTGTTCCAATACAACCAACCACTGTTGTTATTCCAGCTTTAATCAAGCTTGATAAAGAAACTTCAGGCGTTCTTGTATTATATCCTGCCTCACCTCCAGCTCCTATAATATGAACATGGCAATCAATAAATCCCGGAAAAATCAACTTATTTTTCCCATCAATAATTTCAATATCAATTAATTCATTTTCAATATTTAATTCATCATATATTCCGCCAATCTTATCTCCAACTATTAGTATATCTTTTACTCCAAGATACTTTGGTGCGTATATTTTACCGCCTTTAATTATTGAAATCATATTCTCACCTATCCTTTTATTTAAAATACTATTAACTTCATATTTATTTTATCCTAATATTTAAGTTAATATAAAAAGAATTATACTTTTAAATTGTTTTAAAAGCATAATTCAATTCACAAAAAATTACTATTAATTTTTTAGTATATCCCTAATTTTATCGTTCACATATATAGAGTTTGGAAAATCAGTCATTAATTTATTTGCATAAACTTTACTCTTTTCCTTATCTATAGAATTACTTATCAATGCTAATTCATATAATGCTTCCTCAGTATAGACTCCTTTGGGATACTGTTTGTAATACTCCTCCAGTTGAGCTATTGCACTCTCATTATCCGATAAATTATATGAAGTACTTCCTCTATAAAATAAAATATGTTCTTTTATACTACTTCCTTCACAATATGTATATGCTTTATCAAATGAAACCTTAGCAGCTGAATAATTGCCTTGATTAAAACTGCTTAATCCATCTTCATAAAACTTTCCTATTCCTTTATCCCTTATTAAATGGACAGCTTTATTATAGACATCCATATCATCAGTACTTAATGACTCTTTTTCAACATTTCTTAATTGCTCATATAATCCATCAAAATCATTACCGGCAATTAATATATTTAATTTTTCTCTATCAAAATTTGTATCTGGCTCACTCTTTGCTGAATCTACAATATTTTGTTCATTTTGTGTATCTTTTTCGTTATTTTCTTCTAGCGCTATACTGGGTTTATCTTCTTGCACAATACCAAATGAGTTTCTATTTTTATATTTTGATATAAATAAATATCCTCCAACCGAAATTATTAAAATAAAAAATATCATTATCCCTATGATAATACTTTTGGGGAACCCTCCTGAGTTCATATCTATTCCATCGTCTTTTAATTCTTTTCCAATAATTTTTGCTGTAACTTCATTTTTATCAACACTCAATGCCTTATCCAAGTATTCCTTTGCTTTTATAAATTCGCCCTTCTTCTGATAACACATTGCAATTGCAATATTCACCTTAATTAAGTTAAAATCACTTTCTGCACATATTTTAAATAACTCTAAGGCTTTATCAACTTTAAATTGTTCCAGCGCTTCTTCTCCTCTTTTATATAGCTCTAATCTATTCTCATCAGTTATACTATCCTCTATATAACTCCTTGCAATATCATCATTATTTAAATCAGTATTTATTTTCCATACTGTAACTGCATCACTTAAATTACCCATTTGATACAGTAACAGTCCCTTAAAATTTAATACTAATGGATTATCTAACCCTTCTGATAATATTTCCTCACATAATTCTAATGCCTTATCTATTCTCCCCTGCTCATAATAATTCATAGCCTTATCATAAGTTTTTCTAGATTTTTTTTCCATAAATATATCCTTACCCCTGTTAATATTAAATATTACTTACTTTCTAGTATATTACATTACATATATACTTTACAATTAAATATTAAAATAAAAGGCCATCTTAAATAATTAAGATAACCTTTTATTTTAACATTTACATTATTCTTGTTCTATCATTATTTTCTTAGCATTTAGGATTGATGTAGCACTCATTGAGAATTCATCTAATCCATATTCAACTAATGTAGCGATAGCTGCTTCATCTCCAGCCATTTCTCCACACATTCCAACCCATTTACCATGCTTATGTGCTCCATCTATAGTCATTTTTATTAATCTAAGTACAGCTGGGTGCATTGGGTTGTAAAGGTATGAAACCTTCTCACTCATTCTATCAGCTGCTAATGTATATTGAATTAAATCGTTTGTCCCTATTGAGAAGAAATCAACATGTTTAGCTAATTCATCAGCATAAACTGCCGCTGCTGGAATTTCAACCATGATACCCCATTGAATACTTTCTGAGTATTCTTTACCTTCTGCCTTTAATTCTGCTTTACATTCTTCAACAACTTCTTTTGCTTGTTCAAACTCTTGTAATCCAGAAATCATTGGGAACATAACTGCAAGATTTCCAAATACTGAAGCTCTAAGTAAAGCTCTTAACTGAACCTTAAATATGTCTTTTCTATCTAAACAAAGTCTAATTGCTCTATAACCTAAAAATGGATTCATTTCTTGTGGTAATGGTAAGTATGGAAGTGTTTTATCTCCGCCTATATCTAAAGTTCTTATAACAACTTGATTACCTTCCATTTTCTCTAAAACAAATTTATAAGATTCAAATTGTTCTTCTTCTGTTGGAGCACTGTCTCTATCCATATATAAGAATTCTGTTCTAAATAATCCTACACCGTCTCCACCATTTGCTAAAACTCCAAGAACATCTTCTGGTTTACCAATGTTACCACAAACTTCAATTCTTCTACCAGACTTTGTAGTTGTCTTAACATTTATTAATTTCTTTAATTCTTCTTGTTCTGCTTGGAATTTTTCTTTTTTAGTTTTATATTCTGCTAAAACTTCATCTGAAGGATTTATTATTACGTCTCCTGTTAACCCGTCAACTATAACTGTATCCCCTGTTTTTATAGAAGTTGTTATATCTCCTAATCCAAGTACAGCTGGAATTTCCAATGTTCTAGCCATTATAGCAGCATGTGAAGTTCTTCCACCTATGTCTGTTATAAATCCTACAACCTTAGTTCTATCTAATCCTGCAGTATCAGATGGTGTTAAATCGTGTGCTACAACTATTGTATTACTTTCAGTAATTGCAAAAGCATCTCCACCTTTACCTGCAAAGTTTGAAAGAATTCTCTTAGATACATCTTTAATATCTGCAGCTCTTTCTCTCATATATTCATTATCCATAGATTCAAATATAGCAACGAAAGTGTTTGTAACGCTTTCAATAGCTTTTAATCCGTTTACATTATTGTTTTCAATTTCAGTCATCATTGCTCCAGTAAACTCTGGATCATCTAATAGTGTTATATGTGCTTCAAACACAGCTGCCTTTTCCGCACCCATTTCTTTTTCTGCCTTAACCTTAATAGCTTCTAATTGATCTCTAGAACCGTCTAGTGCCTTTTGCATTTTTTCTTTTTCTGCACTTATATCACTAATTTTAACATCACTAATAACGATTTCTTCACTTTCTTGCAAAAATGCCTTTCCTATTGCATAACCTTTAGAAGCAGCAATACCTTTTTTCATAATATGGAACTCCTCCTTGATTGTAAATTTTATTATAAAATGATATTATTTACATTTTACTATGTTTATTATCATATTTTTAGTATTAACCTTTTATATTATAACATAATTAGTGAAAAATTTAACGTATTAAAATTATTTTTTTATGATTTTTACTAAAAAAATATAACCATATTTATTTTTCATCTGTTTTTCCCATTTTTTTAGCTTAAAGATCATCGACTAAACTTGCAACTTTTGCGTATGCAGTAGATCTTGCTTCAAAGAAATCTGTTTTAACAGAGTTTGCATTCGATGAAGCATCTACCCATAGAGCTGGATTCTCATTATATCCATCAAACAAAGGCTCTAAATTTATTTCTTTTAATCTCTTATTACCTAAATATTTTATATAATTTTCAATTGTTTTTTTATTTATTCCTCGTATAGCATCACCTATAACATAATGTCCCCATAATATTTCTTGCTCCACCCCAATTTTCATCATTTGTCTTAATTCATTTTTCATTTCCTGTGTAAATAATTCTGGGTTTTCACCTTGTAATTCCTTTATGATATTTCTAAACAACCAAAGATGGGTATTTTCATCCCTATTTATATATCTAATTTCCTGAGCTGACCCTGGCATCTTACCATTTCGCTCTAAGTTATAAAAGAACATAAAACCAGAATAAAAATAAATACCCTCCAAAATATAATTAGCCATCAATGATTTTAAAAAATTATGCTCTGTTGGATTATTTATAAATTCATTGTACAAATCTCCTATGAATCTGTTTCTGTTTAATAGCACTTTATCGTCCTTCCACTGATAAAGTATTTCATTTCTTTTTTCAGGAGCACATATGCTGTCAAGCATATAGCTATAGCTCTGTGAATGTACTGCTTCTTGAAAACTTTGTATTGTTAAACAAAGATTTATTTCACTTGCAGTAATGTAATTATTTATATTACTTAAATTCGCTGTTTGAATAGAATCTAAAAATATTAAGAAAGATAATATCTTATCATATGCAGTTCTCTCTTCGTCCAATAAATTTTTATAATCCTTTATATCCTGTGAAAGATTAACTTCTTCTGGTATCCAGAAATTATTCATTCCTTGTCTATACCAATCAGCTGCCCAGGTGTACTTCATATTATTAAAATCATTTAAATTTGTAGTATTTCCATTTATAAGTCTTTTTTTGCCGATTTCTCTATCCCCTAGTTCATTAAACAATGGTTTTTTATTTATACTCATATAGTTTCTCCTATTCTATATTTATTCAAAGAACTTATCTAATACGCTTATACTTTTTATAATTCTTAAATAAATCTGACTCGCATTCGCTCGCTGAGCAAGTTCGAGTTGCCAAATATAAAATTTGGACTCTATAAAGGAAACTCGACTCACATTTGCTCGCTGAGTAAGTTCGAGTTGCCAAATATAAAATTTGGACTCTCACTTATCACTTAGGCTGAACAAGTTTCACATTCTGTTACTTCAAGAGATTTTGATCTTACATAATAGATTGACTTAACGCCACTTTTGCAGGCCTCTATATATAAATTCATAATCTGTCTCATTGTATAATTACTTGTTATATATAAATTGAAGGATTGACCTTGATCTATATGCCTTTGACGTATTCCATTTATTTTAACTGACCATGTCTGTTCTATATTATATGCTGAATTATAGTACCAATAGTTATCTTCTGAAAGATTTGGCGCTGTTTTAGGAATTATGCTTCCTTTTTTCTCTTCTAAATAGAATCTGGCCATAATTGGATCTATTCCTTCTGATGTTCCTGCAATAGTTGCCGTTGATCCATTTGGTGCAACAGCAATTAAATAACCATTTCTTATGCCAAATTTTTTAACATCAGCTTTTAATTCATTCCATTTATCATCATTGTAGTTTCTAAGTTCAAAATAATCACCATTCTCCCAATCAGAACCTTCAAATACCTTATAGGCTCCCTTTTCCTTTGCTATTTTCATACTGGATTTTATTGCGTAATAATTAATTCTTTCATAAACTTGATCTACAAACTTTTTATGTTTTTCCTCTGTCCAATGTATCCTATTATTAACAAGCATATGATGATATCCGCTTGTTCCAAGACCTATAGCTCTATATTTCTTATTTGTAATTTCAGCAAAAGGAACTGAATAATAATTTAAATCAATAACATTATCCATTGCTCTTATCTGAGTTTCTATAACAAACTCCATCTCCTCATCGTTTAGTACATCAACATTACCGAGCACAATTGAAGAAAGATTGCATACAACAAAATCTCCAGGTATTATTTTCTCAACTACACTATATTCATCTTTTTCACTTAATATTTCACTTTTCTGTATTTGAGCTGGGCTCATATTTTGCATTATTTCAGAACACAGATTTGAAGAATATATCATGCCTTTATGTTTGTTAGGATTCATCCTATTTGCAGTGTCTCTATAAAAAGCAAATGGTGTTCCTGTTTCGGCAGCACTTTTTATTATTAGTCTTACTAGATCTTTTACTGATATTACTCTTTTTTCTATTCTATTATCATTTACACACTCATAATATTTCTCTTCCCACTCTGAGCCATAAAAATCTTCTAATGCATATCCTTTAACATTCTTAATTTCATGCGGACACATCATATACCAATCAGCATCTATATTATTTTCAGCAAGTCTCCAAAATAGATCTGGATAACATATACCTGGAAATACATCATGTGCTTTCTTTCTATCGTCTCCATTATTAGTTCTTATCTGAAGAAATTCTGGAATATCCTTATGCCATGCATCAAGCCATATGGCAACAGAGCCATTTCTAACTCCTAATTGATCTACAGCTATTGCCGTATCATTAAATAATTTCACCCATGGTATTATTCCTCCTGATGCTCCTTTGAATCCTCTAATTGGAGAGCCTAACGCTCTAATCTTTCCCATATAGATTCCCATTCCTCCACCAAACTTAGATACCTTTGCAAAGTTATCAAGAGATTTATATATGCCTTCTAAACTATCCTCTACAGAATCTATAAAACATGAACTTAATTGATAGAATGGTTTTCTTGCATTAGACATTGTTGGTGTTGCCATAGTTGCTTTAAGTAAACTCAACACATTATAAAACCTTTTTGCCCAATATACTCTATTTTCTTGCTCTTCTGGAATTGCAAGATGCATTGCTATCCCCATAAACATTTGCTGAGGGAGCTCTATAGGATTTCTATCATAATCTTGAATTAAATATCTCTTTGCCAAAAGACTTATTCCACTATAGTTAAACAAAACGTCTCTGTCCGGCTTAATTTCTTTTTCTAATTCTAAAATCTCAGCTTTAGAGTAATTCTCTAAAATATATTTTCCATAAAGCCCTTCATTCGTTAATTTCTTAATAAATTCATAGAAATTATTATATAATTCACTCTCATTAGCTAATTTTCTGGTACTTTTAACTCTTTCATAAAGAGTGTGAGTATACACTCTACTTGCTGCATACTGCCAGTCAGGCTCCATATCTGTAGTTAATTCCAATGAAACTTGAACTAATGCATCTCTTATTTCGTTAGTACTCATTTCCTCTTTTATAATATCACTTAAAGCTGTCATTAACCTCTTCTCAGTATAGATTCCATCCCTGTCTTCAATTTTACTTATAGCATCCTTACACAATTGTTCTAATGCCGACATTTTTCATTCCTCCACCACATATTGTATCCTTTGCATATAAAGCAAACCTTATACACAATATATTGTATATTATAATTCTTGAACTATTAATTTGTAAAACTCTAAAATTTATAGATATGCATAAAAAAAGCAGTTAATCTTAATTTTTCATAGATTAACTGCTTAATTGATATATTTTATTCATTAAGATTTATTATCCCTTATTCATAGGAAGTATTAAATAAATTTTAAACATATCTCCTTCTTTTTTTATGCTAACTTCCCCACCATGAAGTTCAACTATACTTTTTGTTATTGCTAGACCTAATCCAGAGCCTTCAACCTTTGAATTTCTTGACTTATCACCCCTTGCAAATCTTTCAAACATTTCATCTTCTTTAAAGTTCATTTCATAATTTGCAATATTTTTCACGCCAATCATAACATAATCCCCTTCCATGTCTACATCAATGTAGACTCGGGTATTATCCAATGAATATTTAATTGCATTAATTATTATGTTTTCTATAGCTCTAGACATCATCTTTCCATCCAGTTCCATATATACAGCATCTTCTTTGCTTGTCACTTTAAATGAAATATTTTTTTCTTCATATAATGTACTATATTCCCCTACCCCTTGATGTATTAATGATAATATATCTATCAGCTCTCTATTTAACTTAATCTTTCCGCTATTAATTTTGGACATCTCAAATAGATCTTCAATTAAAACTTTTAACTTCAAAGATTTTCTTTCTAATATTGATAGATATTCTTCCCTCTCCTCTTCTGTTATATGACCATTTTTTAATATATTTACGTAATTTATTATAGACGTCAATGGTGTTTTTAAATCGTGAGATACATTAGATATCAGCTCAGTCTTTAGTTTCTCATTATGTACACCATTTTCTAGAATTTCTTTATATCCTGCTTTTATTGAATTAATGTTTTCAGCTAATTCCTTTACTGCTGGAGATCCATCAAATTTAATATCCTCTTGCAAATTTCCTTCACTGACTTTTTTAAGCGCATCATTAACAACTATTATATCTAATGTCTTTTTTAATGCGTACATTATGGTAAAGAAAAGTATTATGATTACAAATACAGTTCCTTTGAAAGGATATGTCTGAAAAAATTTTACAAATATATTGTTCGTATAACCGCCAGTTGCAAGAAAATACAAATAAGTTATTAGTAATATTAATGCTACAGTTATAGATATTAGTAAAGCATTTCTAGTTTCTTTATAATGAAATCCATTTTTAATTACAAAAATCATATTTTTAGCAAAATTAGATTGGATTTTTGGTGACTTTGGATTCTTCTTTATTATAAAGACAATCTTAGTAATAAAACTTACATATACAATAAGTGATATTATTAAATTGGGTTGATTATTTCTAATCTCATTAACTGCTAACTCATGCTGCACTCTATTTATCTGTATATAGTCACCTAAAGCTGAAAATAAGATTAATGTTATTAATACTACAATTATTATATCAATGGAATAAATACCATTAAGATATTCCTTAATCTTCTTTTTCAATCTTGTATCCAATTCCCCACACCACCTTAATATATTCAGGCTCTTTTGTGTTTATTTCTATTTTTTCTCTTATTCTTCTAATATGCACTGTAACAGTATTTTCACTTTTATAAAATATCTCTTCCCATACATTTTCATATATTTCTTTTATGGAGAATACTTTTCCTAAATTTGAAGCTAATAAATGAAGTATTTTATATTCTGTAGCAGTCACTTTGATTTCTTCTCCACGTAAGGTGATTTTTTTAGCAATAGTATCAATAACTAAGTCCTTTACTTTAATTATATCTTTTCCTTCTTCAACGCTTAGTGGTTTTTCATATCTTCTTAATTGTGATTTTACTCTAGCAACTAATTCTAAATGATTAAATGGTTTTGTTATATAATCGTCCGCGCCAACATTTAACCCCAATATCTTATCCGAGTCTTCACCTTTTGCAGATAACATTATTATAGGAAGGTTTTGGCTTTCCCTAATTTTCAAACAAGTTCTTATTCCGTCAAGCTTAGGCATCATTATATCTAATATGATTAAATGTATTTTTTCTTGTTCAAGAATATCTAATGCTTCTAAACCATCTTCTGCTTTAAATACTTTTAAATTTTCTCCTCTTAAATATATTTCAATAGCATCTCGTATTTCCTTTTCATCATCAACTACCAATACGTTAAACATATCAATTCCTCCTAAAGTCCATAACCTTAATATTATAATCTATTATTTCTATGAACTTATCCTTTTAATTATATACTGCCTTTTTAAACTCTTCTGAATCTTTAACTGGATCAAAATCATGCTCAGTCTTTGCCACTTCTTTCACTCCCGCATCCATCTGTATCGCTTTATTTAAATAAGTCATTGTATTTATTACGTCACCTTTCCTCCCATAAATAGATGCAATACCATAATAAGTCCACTCATAATCCTCAACTTCCAAATCTTTATTATACCATTCTAATGCTTTATCAAAATTTTCATATAACTCATATGTAAGTGCTTTATTAAATCGTGCATAACCATAATTACTATCAATACTTAGGGATTTATCTATATCTTTCATCCCACCATCATAATCTCCATTATAGGCTTTTGCAATTCCTCTTATATTATATCCCATTGCATTGCTAGGGAACTCGTTTATAAGTAAATCTGCCTTATTAATTGCATCTGCGTAGGTATGAGAAAAAAATGAAGTATATGCTTCATTATATAATTCATTTTCTCTATCTGAATATTCTTCTTTTTCATCTGTTGCAGCATTATTATTTATTTTATCACTATCGTCACTAATTTTCTCAACATCATCATTAATTTTTGTTTCTCCCATATTAGAAGGTGATATTATTTCTTCTTGCTCTTCTTTTTTATTTCCTAAATTCTCTTTATTCATTTTTTCTAACTTATCATAGACTATTACTACTATTGCCAGTACTATCAAAACTGCCAATAGTATTCTCTTATATTTGTCTTTTCCTGGCAACTTAATTCCAAACATATAGTACTCCTTCTTTTTAGAAACTTTATCTGAACTTCCTATTTACTCGAGTCTAGATACTCCTGCTGTCCAATCTCATATAAATTGTTTCCTTCTGCATCTATAATAACAACTAATGGCATATCTTTTACTTCCATCTTTCTTATAGCTTCAGCACCTAAGTCCTCATATGCAATTACTTCAGACTTTACAATACTCTTCCCAATTAATGCAGCTGCTCCACCTATAGCACCAAAGTAAACTGCTTTATTTCTCTTTATTGCCTCTATTACCTCAGCATTTCTTGCACCTTTACCAATCATTCCTTTTAAACCTAAGTCCAGTAACGTTGGCGCATAAGCATCCATTCTATAACTAGTTGTAGGCCCTGCTGAGCCTATTACCTTTCCTGGTTTTGCTGGTGAAGGTCCAACATAATATATAGTCTCATCCTTTATATCTAAAGGTAGCTCTTTTCCATCATTCAATAATTCTATCAGTCTTTTATGTGCGGCATCTCTAGCAGAATAAATTACTCCACTTAATAGAACACTATCCCCTGCCTTTAAGTTTAATATCTTATCTTCTGTAATAGGTGTTTTTAACTTAATCTCCATTACTTTCTTCCTCCAATATTATAGTTATATTATCACTTCTTTATGTCGTGTAGCATGGCAATTTATATTTACTGCAACAGGTAATCCTGCTATATGTGTCGGGTAAGTTTCAATGTTTAATCCTAATGCGGTAGTTTTTCCTCCAAATCCTTGTGGTCCTATACCTAATTCATTTACTTTTTCTAATAATTCAACCTCTAAATTTTTATAAAACTCATCTTTATTTCTTATATTAATAGGTCTAAGTAATGCCTTTTTAGCAAGATAAGCAGCTTTATCAAAGGTTCCCCCTATTCCAACACCTATAACCATTGGCGGACATGGATTAGGTCCTGCTGCTCTAACTGTATCTATTATAAACTTTTTAACGCCATCTAATCCATCAGACGGCTTTAACATTCCTATTTTACTCATATTCTCTGATCCAAAACCTTTTGGCGCTAAAGTAATCTTAACTTTATCTCCATCTACTATATCATAATAGATTATAGCTGGTGTATTATCTTTTGTGTTTACTCTCCTTAGTGGATCTTCTACAACTGATTTTCTTAAAAAGCCTTCCTCGTATCCTCTTCGCACACCTTCGTTTATAGCATCTTCAAGTCTTCCTCCGATTAAATGTACATCTTGTCCTACTTCAATGAAAACACATGCCATTCCTGTATCTTGGCACATTGGCATTTCTTCATTACTTGCAATTTCGGAGTTAATAATTATTTTATCTAAAACTTCAGTTGCTAGTTTCCAAGTTTCTTCTTTCTTAGATTTCAATAATGCCTCTTTAATATCTGTCCCTAAAAAATAATTTGCTTCAATTGCTAATTTTTTCACTGCATCTCTAATAAGTTCAACATTAACTTCTCTCATCACTAACAGCTCCTCTTTCAATTACTTATCGTTATTTCTAGAGCTATTTTTATAAGATCATATTCTTATCGTAGCTCTACTCTTATTACTACATATAAGTTTAAAAGTATTCCTTGTTATTTACAACCCCAAATAAATTTATTTGCATTTAAAATATATATTGTAAGCTTAAAACTGAAATTATATGTTAATTCAAGCTATATGTAGATAAATATTACAATATAATTTCATATTAAATTATATTTTTATAATACCAGCTTTCATATTTACTCCTTCTTAATACTATACTTTAATATAAATATTTATATCGCAAAGAGGTGAAATTATGAATAATAATTATTTAAATAAAATCCTTACAACTATCATTTATTTCTTAACTATTATCCTAATATGTTTAATTTTATATAATCTATTTTTAATAATAGACAAACTTTATTATTCATCTCAATCACCTCGAAATAGCCTGCAGGTAAGCCCTATTCATATGAAATCAAGAGATTAAGAACTAAGAACTTTTACTTTCAAAGTACTTATTAACACCACTTGCTATACCTTTTGCAATTTTAATTTGATGCTCATCTGTTTTTAATCTCTGCTCCTCCTCATAATTAGATAAAAAACCACATTCAACAATGACGCAAGCTCCTTCATATCCATCTCTCAATATTCTATATTGTTTTTCAGCCGCCTTAGCAACTCTTTTGTTTTTATCATCTATTGTATCTTTCAATGAATTTTGAATATTTTCTGCTACAAGCTTACTATTATCATTAGCTGCATACCAAACTTGTGCTCCAAAGCAGCTACTTTGTGGAAACATATTCTGATGTATAGAAATAAATACATCACACTTAGTATCTTTCTTCATCTGACATCGTGCATTTAAATCCTTAACCTTTTTAGCATCTAACTCAGTATCTCCTTCCCTTGTTAAGTAAACTACGTATCCTGAATCTTCTAACTCTTTTTTTAATTTTTCAGATATCATCAAATTTATATTTTTTTCTATAGTTCCATTTTTAGATCTTGCGCCTCCGTCAATTCCTCCATGGCCTGGATCTATTAATATTATCTTTTGCTCTTTAGTTTCTTCTGAATTAGCTTTCATTGGAACTCCAAATATCAAACAACATATGCAAAATAATATAACTACTTTTTTAATTCTCATTAGTTTTCTCCTCCAGAATATTAACATCATTTACTCTATATTGTTTGCTATATAATTCTATTTATTCAGATTAATTTTTAATAATTCAACCTACTTCATTCTTTACTATTTTTTATATGAGCTAAGAAACATCCGCAAAAATGGTTGGTAGCTCTGCACATCTAATGTTCTGTTCTAATATTACTTTCTGTCTTTTCTGTAATTATTTCCATAATAAAAAGCCGCTAATTTTTACTTACTAGCAGCTTTAAAGTTATTCCTCTTTAATCTCATCTTCTAATTCTTGAACTAATTCTTTTTTATATTTATAGTATTATTTCTGGCAATGCTTTATTTAATACTATTGATATATATGATTTGAAATAGACTATCAGTAACTTTTAATTCTTTTTGTAACAGCATCATTTTTAATACCTATAATTTCATCTGCTATATATTTTAATTCTCCTAATGTAAATAACTTACATACAATATCACTTTCATTGGTACACGGAAATGTCTTTTTAAGTTTTGGATCTTTTAAATCTGGTTTTACTACACAATTAAATACTAATTCTTTAAATGCTGCCACCATGTCCTTTTTTACTAAAGCATCAATTTTACGTTTCACTTCTGAATTTGGTTCTATTATTGAAACATCTATTCCTAATCTAGATATATATATTTCTTCCACAATCTTTGCCCTCCTAAAGTCATACTAATCTATTCAATTTAATTATCCTATTTTCCAATTTATTCCACATTATTAAATTATATATACTTTTTTCACAGAATGCAACCTATATGTATACTTCAACAATATAGCATACTTTATTTCATTTTACAGATTCATCCATTCCCTATATTGTTTCTATTAGATCTAAAACAAAATGATTCAGTGTAAAACTTAGACTCAAACCATGGTTAATATTACATATGCATGTAAATTGAATAGTAAAAGAATAAAAAAATAAAGCTATAGACTTACAAAACAGTATTATGACAGGCTGAATAAACGCAGAATCGAAAAAATACAATAATACCTTTAAATAAAAAATAGTACGTACTCTTAATATAAAAAGGAATAAATAATAAGTTTTAATATATTTTTACATAAAAAAAATCCCACAAATACTTGATTTGTGGGATTTCTGAAACTCCAGATATTATCTCTTTGAGAATTGTGGAGCTCTTCTTGCTTTTTTAAGACCGTATTTCTTTCTTTCCTTCATTCTTGGGTCTCTTGTTAAGAATCCAGCCTTTTTTATTTCTGACTTTAAAGCTTCATCAGATTTAACTAATGCTCTAGCAATACCGTGTCTGATAGCTCCTGCTTGACCTGTAAATCCACCACCGTGAACATTTACTAAAACGTCAAACTTATCCTTAGTTCCTGTTAGAACTAATGGTTGGTTTACGATAACTCTTAATGTTTCTAAACCAAAAAATTCTTCTATTTCTCTTTTATTTACAACAACCTTACCATTTCCTGGTACAAGTCTTACTCTTGCAACTGATTTCTTTCTTCTTCCAGTTCCCATGTATTGAACTTTTGCCATTTCTTATTCCTCCTCCCGAGATCGTATTAGTATCTTAATTCTAGTACTTCTGGTTTTTGAGCTGCATGATTATGTTCAGCACCTCTATATACGTTTAATTTCTTTAACATTTGTCTTCCTAATACACCATTTGGAAGCATTCTTCTAACAGCTTCTTCAAAAGCGAATTCAGGTTTCTTATCTAATACTACTCTATATGGAGTTTCTTTTAATCCGCCTGGATAAAGACTATGCTTTCTCATTAATTTTTGATCTAATTTCTTACCAGTTAAAACTACTTTTTCTGCGTTAATTACGATAACGAAGTCTCCGCAGTCAACATTAGGTGTAAATATTGGTTTATTTTTACCTCTTAAAATTGAAGCAACTTGGCTAGCAACTCTACCTAGTGGCTTACCAGCAGCATCAACAACATACCATTTTCTTTCGATTTCACTTGCTTTAGCAATGTATGATTTCATCTGTTTCCCTCCCTGAACTTACATTAATTCTTTACTTCTTATAAGTAAAATTTTTTATGTCAAGACCCGGGGCTAGTGGATCTTATATACATAAATGATTTAACAAACAAACCTAATTATAATACACGGATGCGGGTGTGTCAACATCTTTTTGCCATTTAATAAAAAACTTTTTCTAGTATTAAGCCGTTTGGTGGCACGCACATTCCTGAACGTTTTCTATTTCCTTCTATTATTATATGTTCTATATCTTCTACTTGTAGTTTTTCATTTCCGACCTTTATTAAGGTTCCTACTATTATTCTTACCATATTATATAAAAAACCATCAGCTGTTATGAATATCTTTATTTTTTCTCCATCTTGTTCTATATACAGTTCTGTAATTGTTCTTATAGTAGTTTTTATAGAACTTCCAGGAGACATAAATGCCTTAAAATCATGCTTACCTATAAAATAATTACAGGCTTTTCTCATTCTATCTACATCTAATCTATACTTATAATGATATAAATATTGATGACCCAAAGATAATCTTTCACTTCTATTCACAATTGTATATGAATATGTTTTACCTTTTGATGAGTATCTAGCATGAAACTCTTGATCCACTTCTTCTGATTTTATTATAGATACATCCTCTGGTAACCTTGTATTTATAGCCTCTCTAAACTTATCTCCAGGTATTGTGCTATCAGTGAAGAAATTTGCAACCATTTCCCTTGCATGGACTCCTGCATCAGTTCTAGAACTTCCATTAATCTGAATTTCTTCACCTGTTGCTTTATATATAGCTGTTTCTATTACCTTCTGAACAGTTCTTCCCTTAGGCTGCCTTTGCCATCCACAAAAGTTACTCCCATCAAATTCAATTATTAATTTTATATTTCTCATTTATATCCCTTAATCCTATGTCAATATAAATCTAACTGTCAAGCACCATAAAAATAGCAATCCAGATATAGCAAATGCTATTGTATCCCTAGACGAAAACTTTAATACTTTCATTCTAGTTCTTCCTGTTCCGCCTCTATATCCTCTTGCTTCCATAGCCATAGCTAACTCATCAGCTCTTCTAAACGAACTTATAAATAACGGTACTAATAATGGTACTAAACTCTTAGCTTTCTTTATGATTCCACCTGATTCAAAATCAGCGCCTCTAGCCTTCTGTGCCTTCATTATCTTATCCGTTTCATCAATTAATGTAGGAATAAATCTTAATGCTATCGTCATCATCATAGCTAATTCATGGGCTATTTCTTTTCCAATTGGCTTAAGCAGCTTTTCAATTCCATCTGTTAATTCAATAGGAGATGTAGTTAATGTTAGTAATGATGTTCCTACTATTAATAAGACTAATCTTATAGCCATAAATATTGCTGTATTCAATCCTTCTGGATATACTTTTAAGAAACCCATACTAAATATTTCAGTTCCTTCTGCACCTCTAACCATAAATATATTTAAAATGGCAGTTAGAGCAATCAATAAAAAAACAGGTTTTAATCCATTAAAAATAAACCTAAATGGAATTTTTGCTACTAGAATTATCGCAAGCAAAAATACAACTATAGCCGTATATCCAATAAATTTGTCTATAATAAATAGGCACACAATAAAAAATATAGATATTAAAATCTTGGTTCTAGGATCTAACTTGTGAATAAATGATTCACCCGGCAAGTATTGCCCTATTGTGATATTCTTCAACATAGTCTTGTCTACTCCTCTCTTACCTTATTTTTATTTAGAATGGACAAGAGTTCTTTCTTAGCTTCTTCTATTGTAAATACATTATCTGAAATATTAAAGCCCTTCTTCCTTAACTCCCTAACCAAATATGTTACCTGCGGTACACCAAGACCTATTTCTTCAAGCATATCAATTTCTTTAAATACTTCTGCCGGTGTTCCTTGTAATGCTACTCCGCCATGATTCATTACAATAACTCTTTCCGCAATTTTTGCGACATCCTCCATACTATGGCTCACTATAATTATTGTCATATTATAGTCTTTATGTAACTTACTTATTTGATTTAAAATATCGTCTCTACCTTTAGGATCTAGCCCTGCTGTAGGCTCATCTAAAATTAAAGTTGTAGGTTTCATAGCTATTACACCAGCTATGGCAACTCTTCTTTTTTGACCTCCGCTCAAATCAAATGGAGATTTATCCTTATATGTTTCATAATCAAGACCAACCATTTCCATAGATTCAATCACTCTATCTTTAATTTCTTCATCAGAGAGTCCCAAATTTTTAGGTCCAAATTCTATGTCTTTAGCTATAGTCTCTTCAAAAATCTGATATTCTGGATATTGAAATACTAATCCAACTTTTTTCCTAATATCAATTAATTTAGCGCTCTTACTCGTAATATCTACTCCATCTACAATTATTTTTCCGCTAGTAGCTTCTAATAATCCATTAAAATGCTGAATTAATGTTGATTTACCTGAACCAGTGTGCCCAATTAGTGCCACAAATTCCCCATCTTTTATCTCCAAAGATACATCATTCAAGGCAATCTTTTCAAAAGGGCTTTTAGGCGCATATATATGTGTTAAATTTTCTACTTTAATTGACATAATTCATTCACCATCTCATCTACATTTAATATTTTTTCATTTATATTTATTCCTGCCTTTTTTAATTCATAAGCTAATTCTGTCACTTGCGGAACATCTAATCCTATCTTTTTCATGCGCTCTACCTGTGGGAATATTTCTCTTGGCGTACCTTCCATCATAACACTTCCACCATCCATTACTATGATTCTATCTGCTTGTGCAGCTTCATCCATATAATGAGTTATTAGAACTATAGTAATACCATGTTTCTCATTAAGATCTCTAATAGTTTTTAGAACCTCTTTTCTTCCTAGTGGATCTAACATAGCTGTTGGCTCATCAAAAATTATACATTCAGGTTGTATGGCAAGAATTCCTGCTATTGCAATTCTTTGCTTCTGTCCTCCAGATAAAAGATGTGGTGCGTGCTTTTTATACTTGCTCATCCCAACTTTTTCTAAACTTTCATCAACTCTTTTTCTTATTTCTGATGGCTCAACTCCTAGATTTTCTGGTCCAAAGGCTACATCCTCTTCCACTATTGTAGCAACTAATTGATTATCTGGATTCTGAAATACCATTCCAGCTTTAGACCGAATATTCCATACATTATCTGGATCAGTTGTATCAAGCCCATCGACAACTACTGTACCTTCTGTAGGTACTACCAATGCATTCATATGCTTAGCTATTGTTGATTTTCCTGATCCATTATGCCCTAATATAACTAAAAATTCACCTTTTTTTACACTTAAATTGACATCCTTTACTGCATACTTTTCTTCTTTAACTCCATCTGAGTCTTTTATATATTTAAAAGATACATTTGTGCATTTTACCATTGCATCACTCATAGTAACCCCTCCATGATGTTTTATTGTTAATATATTATACAAATGTCTTATACCAATGTATAAATTACTACATTAATAGTTTAATTATATATCAAAATTTCATACGTTCAATAAAAAGCGATTTTTTTAATAAACTAATAAAAAACCTCTCTATAATATATTAATCTCATTTTTATTTTTATATGTCAAAATAGGGATTAAGTCTAAACCTAATCCCTATTAGAAATTGTATTATACTAATTCAAGTATTACTATCTCAGCTCCGTCCCCTCTTCTAGGACCTTTTTTAATCATTCTTGTATATCCGCCATTTCTTTCAGTATACTTTGGAGCTACATTATCAAATAAATTCTTAACAACTAATTCTTCTTGAACATAAGATAAAACTTGTCTTCTAGCATGAAGATCTCCTCTTTTTCCAAGAGTAATCATTTTTTCTGCTATTGATCTAGTTTCTTTAGCTCTTGTTTCAGTTGTCTCGATTTTACCATGTTTTAATAGACTAGTAACAAGATTTCTTAGCATAGCTCTTCTTTGGTCTGTAGGAAGACCTAATTTACGATGACTTGCCATGGATTTACCTCCTTACTCCTCGGTTAGTTTTAGGGCTAAACCTAATTCTTTAAGCTTTCTTTCAACTTCTTCTAAAGATTTCTTTCCTAGATTCCTTACTTTCATCATATCATCCATAGATTTTGTAGCAAGTTCTTGGACTGTATTAATTCCGGCTCTCTTTAAACAGTTATATGATCTAACTGATAAGTCAAGTTCTTCTACAGTCATTTCTAGGACTTTTTCTTTCTTATCGTCTTCTTTTTCTATCATTATTTCAACATCATTGGTATTATCTGTTAATGACATGAATAATTTAAAGTGTTCAATAAGTATTTTTGCTGATAAACTAATGGCTTCATCTATTTTTATAGTTCCATTAGTCCAAATTTCTAAAGTTAATTTATCATAATCAGTAATTTGACCAACTCTTGTATTATCAACAGTAAAATTAACTCTTTTTACTGGTGTATAAATAGAATCAACTGCTATAGCTGAAATTGGTAATTCTTCACTCTTATTTTTATTTTGAGTGACATATCCTCTTCCCTTATTAACTGTCAATTCCATATAAAGTCTTCCATCGTTATCTAAAGTTGCAATATGTAAATTCTTATTAACAACTTCAACATCTCCATCAGTCTTTATATCAGCTCCAGTAACTTCACCTGGTCCTTTAGCATCAATATAAATAACTTTTGGACCTTCACCATTCATTCTTAGAGCTAATGATTTAATGTTAAGAATTAATTCAGTAACGTCTTCTTTAACTCCTTGAACGGTAGAAAACTCATGAAGTACTCCATCAATTTTGACAGAGGTTGCTGCAACTCCAGGAAGAGATGATAATAATATTCTTCTTAGGGCATTTCCTAATGTAATACCATATCCTCTTTCTAGTGGCTCAACAACATACTTACCATAAGTACCATCTTCATTAGCTTCTATACATTCTATTATTGGCTTTTCGATTTCTAACATTGACAAACCCTCCTTATATTATAAATGGCAACCTTATTATGAGGGCAACTGATTCTATATTTGCATATATTGTGATAAATTTCTCTAACAAATATAAATATATTATTTACTGTATAACTCAACAATAAGTGTTTCGTTAACAGGCACATCTATATCTTCTCTTGATGGCTCTGCAACTACCTTTCCTTCATAGTTATCAACATTAGCTTCTAACCATTTTGGTAAAGTCTTTGGATTTTCAACAAAAGTCTTGAACTTTTCACTTGATCTGCTCTTTTCGCATACAGTAATTACATCATTAACTGAAACATTGTATGAACAAATATCAACTTTCTTACCATTTACTAAGAAATGTCCATGAGTTACTAATTGTCTAGCCTCATTTCTTGATGCACCATAACCTAATCTATAAACTACGTTATCAAGTCTCATTTCTAGTAATCTAAGTAAGTTTTCACCTGTAATACCTTTTATATGCTCAGCTTTTTCATAATATGTTCTAAATTGGCCTTCTAATATGCCATAAATTCTTCTTGCTTTTTGCTTTTCTCTTAATTGAACACCATAGTTCGATACTTTCTTTTTGTTTGACCCATGTTGCCCTGGTGCATAGCTTCTTCTAACAAAAGCACATTTATCTGTAAAACATCTATCACCCTTAAGGAAAAGTTTCATACCTTCTCTTCTACATAATCTACATGTAGCGCCAGTATATCTTGCCATTAAATTACACCTCCTATTACTACGGTTATATTAGACTCTTCTTCTCTTTGGTGGTCTACAACCATTATGTGGTATTGGAGTAACATCTTTTATTAAAGTTACTTCTAATCCTGCTGCTTGTAAGGATCTTATAGCTGCTTCTCTTCCTGAACCAGGTCCTTTAACATAAACCTCTATACTTTTTAAGCCGTGTTCCATTGCTACTTTAGCTGCAGTTTCTGCTGCCATTTGAGCTGCAAATGGTGTGCTCTTTCTTGATCCTCTAAAGCCTAGTGCTCCTGCACTTGACCATGATAAAGCATTTCCTACTGCATCTGTTAAAGTAACTATTGAATTATTAAAAGTTGACTTAATGTGTGCAGCACCATGCTCAACATTTTTTCTTTCTTTTCTTCTTCTAGTCTTCTTTACTTTTTGAGCTGCCATTATCTTCCCTCCTTACTATTTCTTCTTATTAGCTATAGTTTTCTTAGGACCTTTTCTAGTTCTTGCATTAGTCTTAGTTTTTTGTCCTCTTACTGGAAGACCTCTTCTATGTCTAATTCCTCTATATGATCCTATTTCTACTAATCTCTTGATATTTAAAGCGACATCTCTTCTTAAGTCACCTTCAACCATTAAATTTTTGTTGATATAAGTTCTGATTTCGTTAACTTCATCTTCTGATAAATCCTTAACTCTTGTATCTGGATTAATTCCTGTTGTAGCTAAGATTTTTTGTGAAGTTGATAATCCTATACCATATATATAAGTTAAACCTATTTCAACTCTTTTTTCTCTTGGTAGGTCAATACCTGATATTCTTGCCATTAAAATTTACACCTCCTGATAATTGAAATGTATAACAGATTTTATATTTTTATATTTATAATAAAATTCTAGGTCAATAGAAACTTTCCATTGCCAGCCGCCCTAAAATTTATTTTTGATTAATTAAACGACTATATAATCATATTTGACTTTTGCTGAAATGTCAATATTATTTACATTTATTTTAATGCAGATAATATTGTAAGTTGATCATTAGCCTTGTTTTTGCTTGTGCTTAGGATTTTCACAGATTACCATTACTTTTCCTTTTCTTCTGATTACTTTGCACTTTTCACAAATAGGCTTAACTGATGGTCTTACTTTCATAGCTAACCCTCCTCATATTACTTTTGTGGTAGATATTAACTAAATCTACATATCTACCTTATTTTGCTCTCCATGTAATTCTACCTCTTGTTAAATCATAAGGAGAAAGTTCTACTGTAACTTTATCTCCAGGTAAAATTCTTATGAAGTTCATTCTTAACTTACCTGATATATGTGCTAGAATCTTATGGCCACTTTCAAGTTCAACTTGAAACATCGCATTTGGTAAAGATTCTAGGACTGTACCTTGCATTTCTATAACATCATCTTTTGACATAAGGTAATCAACCCTCCTTAACAATGCCTCTAAGTTTTAGGAATCTCTTAATCTTTAAATCAGTACTCTTATCGCATGATTGTATTAATGAAAACAATTCATTATCTACATCTTCTAAAATACTTAAGTGTTTAATCTTTTTCTTCTTAGGCATATCAATTAACTTTGTATCCCCATTTGCTAGTAATACATAATTATTATCTATCTGCCTAACAACAACATATAAGTAATCTCTATCTCTTCCTGCTTTTGAAAGTACTACTTTTCCAATCAAGTCATTGTTTTGCAAATTTTTCACCTCTATGATTACCTTAGTATAAATTAACACTACCACAATGGTATTATGCAAATTTATAACTAAGCAACACTCTTTTTTCTACTTAATCAGTGTTAATATTTCAGGTCCATCTGATAAAATTGCAACTGTATTTTCATAATGCGCTGATAAAGAAGAATCTGCGGTTACAACTGTCCATCCGTTTTTCAACGTTTTTACCTTATAGGTACCCGCATTAATCATAGGCTCTATTGCTAATACCATACCTTTAAGCAACTTTGGCCCCTTACCAGACTTACCGAAATTAGGTACATTAGGATCTTCATGAACCTTTCGTCCAATCCCATGCCCTACAAAATCTCTTACAACTGAGAAACCTGCTGCTTCTACGTAGCTTTGTATTTCATGTGATATATCAGTTAATTTATTTCCTTCTCTAGCGAATTTTATACCTTCAAAGAAACTTTCCCTTGTTATATCAATTAATTTTTGAGCATCTGCAGAGATATTTCCAACAGGAAATGTCCTTGCTGCATCCCCATGAAATCCATCAAAGAATGCCCCACAGTCGACACTAACTATGTCCCCTTCTTTAAGAACATACTCTCCTGGAAATCCATGTACTACCTGCTCATTTACTGAAATACACAGTGACGAAGGAAAACCATATAAGCCTTTAAATGAAGGTTTTGCTCCATGCTTAGTTATAAATTCTTCTGCTATTCTATCTAAATCTGCAGTTGTCACTCCGGGTTTTACTTCTTCTTCAAGCAATAGCAATGTTTCTCCTACTATTCTACCTGCTTTTTTCATTATGGCTATTTCATCATGATTTTTTATTATAATCATTACTTATTGTTCCCCAGTATTTCACATATGCCTCTGAAAACATCATTTATAGCTTTTGTGCCATCTACTTCTGAAAGCAATTGTTTTTCAGAGTAAAATTCAACTAATGGTTGTGTTTCTCTTTCATATACATCAAGTCTTTCTTTTACAGTATCAACCGTATCATCTTTTCTTTGTATAATCTCACTTCCACACAAGTCACATTTTCCTTCATTTGTTGGAGGATTGAATTTAACGTGATAACTTGCTCCACACGATGGGCAAACTCTTCTACCAGTCATTCTTTCTAAAATGAATTCATTAGGTACCTTTATTAGTAATGCAGTATCTAATTGTTCGTCTCTCTCTATAAGAAAGCTGTTAAGAGCATCAGCTTGAGCCACAGTTCTAGGAAAACCATCCAGTAAATATCCAACCTTACAATCTTCCTGTTGCAATCTATCCTTAACCATGTTAATTGTTACTTCATCAGGAACTAACTGTCCGTTATCCATGTAACTCTTTGCTTCTATTCCTAGAGGAGTGTTTTCAGAAATGTTTTTTCTAAAAATATCTCCCGTAGAAATATGTGGTATTGAATATTTATTACTGATTGACTTAGCCTGTGTTCCCTTTCCAGCTCCTGGAGGTCCTAGTAATACTATCTTCACTGGCTTCATCTCCATTTATTCTAATCTATTTAAGAAATCCTTTATAATGTCTAACTATCATTTGTGATTCTACTCTTCTCGTAAAATCTAATGCAACATTTATAACAATCAATAGTCCTGTTCCTGAAAAAGCTATATTTTGAAATTGTGTATAATTCTCTATGATCTTTGGAGTAACAGCTAAAATTGCAGCTAAAATTCCTCCAATAAAAGATACTCTATTCAAAACTCTTTCAAAAAATATTGTGGTCTCTTCTCCTGGTCTTACTCCTGGTACAAAACCTGCTGATTTATGAAGATTTTCAGACATTTCGTCAGGTTTAAAAGTAATTTGAGTATAGAACCAATTAAAAAATATTGTTAGTATTGCATATAATACCAAATACATCCAACTCTTAGAATTAAATATACTTGTATTATTAGTCAATATCCATTTTGCCCACTCTTTATCGCCACCGAACAGTGTTGCAATTGTCCTTGGAAAATCCATTACTGACATGGAAAATATAATTGCAAGAACGGCAGATCCTATTATACTTAATGGAATATGAGTCGATTGTGATTTTACCATATTACTATTTCCAGAGGAAAATTTACCTGCATATTGTACAGTAACTCTTCTCTCTGATAAAGAGAAATATAGGATGGTTCCAAGTAAAAGCACAATAAACGCTCCAAATAATATAATTTCTACAATACTTGCACTCCCAGCTTCCTGCATTGTCATCATTGACCCAATTGTCATTGGAACTCTTGAAATTATATTAATGAATATCAAAATAGATGTTCCATTACCAATACCTTTAACTGTAATTTGGTCTCCAAGCCACATACAGAATGTTGTTCCAACTACTAACGCAAACACAATAATAAGCTTTTGCATTAAGTTTATCCCATTTGTAGCACCACTACTTGAAATTGTAGCTAGAATTCCATAAGCTAATATAAATGAGATTCCAAGAGATACATAACGCGTAGCGTTCTGTATCTTTTTCCTTCCTGTATCTCCCTCTTTTTGAAGTTGCTCCATTTGAGGTATAGCAACAGTTAATAGCTGCATTATAATTGATGCATTAATATATGGCATAACTCCTAATGCTAATATACTAGATCTACTAAAAGCACCTCCAGAAAGCATATCATAAAATCCTAATAAACCACCAGAATTTGATAGGTTTTTCAAATAATCAGAGTTAATTCCAGGAAGAGGAATATGACTTCCTAACCTGAAAGCTGCAACTAATAATATTGTCCATAGAATCTTTTTTCTAAGTTCAGGAACCTTGAATGCATTACGTAGAGTTTGAAGCACTTTACATCACCTCAACTTTTCCCCCAGCTGCCTCAATCTTTTCTATAGCAGACTTAGAGAACTTACATCCTTTAACTGTTAAGCTTTTTTCTAATGTCCCGTTTCCAAGAATCTTAACTCCATCTAATACTTTACTTACTACTCTTCTTTCAAGTAATACTTCTGGAGTAATTTCTGTACCATCTTCAAAAATATTTAATCTGTCAAGATTTATACTAACAATCTTCTTTGCAAAAATGTTAGTAAAACCTCTCTTAGGAAGTCTTCTATATAAAGGCATTTGACCACCTTCGAAACCAGGTCTTACACCACCGCCTGATCTTGCATTTTGGCCTTTTTCACCTTTACCAGCATTTCTTCCTAAGCCAGAACCAGTACCTCTACCAATTCTTTTAGGTGCTTTTTTGCTACCTTCTGCTGGTTTTAATTCGTGAAGTTTCATATTCAGTGCACCTCCTTATTCTATACTTCTTCTACTTTTAGTAGATATTCAATCTTTTTTATCATACCTTGTACTTGAGGTGTTGCCTCAGGTTCTACTATTTTACCTATTTTTTTAAGTCCAAGAGCATTTGCAGTAGCGATATGGTCCTTCTTTCTACCGATTAAGCTCTTTACTAATGTAACTCTTAATTTAGCCATTGCAATGCCTCCTAACCTAATATTTCTTCTACAGATTTGCCTCTTAATTTAGCTATATCTTCAGCTGTTCTTAAACTAGCTAATCCGTTTATTGTAGCACTTACCATGTTATTTGGATTGTTTGAGCCTAATGATTTAGCTCTAACATCCTTTAATCCAGCTAATTCAAGTACTGCTCTAGCTGGGCCTCCAGCGATAACTCCTGTACCTTCTTTAGCTGGCATAATTAGAACATTTGCAGTTCCAAATTTACCATTCACTTGGTGAGGAATTGTTGTTCCTACCATTGCAACACTTACTAAGTTTTTCTTAGCATCTTCTATTCCTTTTTTAATTGCTTCTGGGATTTCGATTGACTTACCCATTCCAACTCCAACGTGTCCGTTCTCATCACCGACAACAACTAGAGCGCTGAATCTGAAGTTTCTACCACCCTTAACAACCTTAGTAACTCTGTTTATAAAAACAACCTTTTCTTTAAGGTCTAGTGTACTAGGATCGATTCTCATTTATTTCCCTCCTTGTTTATTAGAATTTCAAGCCTGCTTCTCTAGCTGCTTGTGCTAATTCTTGAATTCTTCCGTGATATATGTATCCGCCTCTATCAAATACCACTGCATCAATTCCTTTTTCTATAGCTCTCTTGGCAACAACTTCTCCAACAAGTTTAGCACCTTCTTTAGTTCCACCTTTAGCAGCAAAATCTTTGTCTAAACTTGAAGCAGCTACTAGTGTAACTCCATTTATATCATCAATAACTTGTGCATAAATATTCTTTTCACTCTTAAAAACTGAAAGTCTTGGTCTTTCTGCAGTACCAGAAACTTTTCTACGAACTCTAAGGTGACGCTTTTCTCTACCTGCTTTTTTGTCTACCTTTTTGAACATAAAACTCACTCCTTTCTATTATTTCTTACCAGTCTTACCTTCTTTACGTCTAATCACTTCGTTCTCATACTTAATACCTTTGCCCTTATATGGTTCTGGTACTCTCCATTTTCTTATATCTGCTGCTGCAAATCCAACTTTTTCTTTGTCGATTCCGCTAACTACTACTCTAGTTGCAGCTGGAGTTTCAAATGTGATTCCGTCAATAGGTTCAATTTCAACTGGATGTGAATATCCAAGGTTCATTACAAGTTTCTTTCCTTGTAATTGAGCTCTATAACCAACACCAACTAAATCTAAAGTTTTTTGGTAACCTTGCTTTACTCCAATTACCATATTATTAATTAATGCTCTTGTCAAACCGTGAAGAGCTCTGTGATCTTTTTGTTCACTATGTCTAGTAACAATTACTTCATTGTTTTCAACAGCTATACTAATATCTTTATGCATAGTCTTAACTAGCTCACCTTTTGGTCCCTTAACTGTAACAGCATTATCTGGTGTTACAGTTACAGTTACATCAGCAGGAATAGCTATTGGTAATCTACCTACTCTTGACATAATTGCACCTCCTGTATTATTTTAAAATTGCACTTTTCTACAATTCTACTTTGTTAAATTTATCTTAAATATTACCAAACGTAACAGATTACTTCTCCGCCTAATCCGTTCTTTCTTGCTTCTCTATCTACCATTATTCCATTTGAAGTTGAAACAACAGCAACACCTAATCCATTAAGAACCTTTGGTACTTCATCTTTCTTACAATAAACTCTTAATCCTGGCTTAGAAATTCTCTTAATACCAGTTATAACTCTTTCTTTGTTTGCTCCATATTTAAGAGATAATCTTAACATTGGAACAACTCCGTCATTATATTCATTTATTTCTTTTATATAACCCTCTTGTAATAATATATTTGCAATTTCCTTCTTTACATTTGAAGAAGGTACTTCTACCACTTCATGTCTTACAGCATTAGCATTTCTTACACGAGTTAATAAATCTGCTATAGGATCTGTCATAACCATTTAATGTGCCTCCTTTCGTTACATTGTATCTATTACCAACTTGCTTTTCTACAACCTGGAATTTCGCCCTTATAAGCAAGTTCTCTAAAACAAATACGGCATACTCCATATTTTTTTAACACAGCATGTGGTCTTCCACATATTCTGCATCTTGTATAAGCTCTTGTTTTATATTTAGGAGTTTTGCTCCACTTTTCAATAATAGCCTTACGTGCCAATGTGTTTCCCTCCTTATTATTGAGCGAATGGCATTCCAAGGAATCTTAATAATTCCCTAGCTTCTTCGTCAGTGTTTGCTGTAGTAACGAAGATTATATCCATTCCTCTTACCTTATCTATTTTATCATATTCTATTTCTGGGAATATTAATTGTTCTTTGATTCCTAATGAATAATTTCCTCTACCATCAAAAGCCTTACTAGAAACTCCTCTGAAATCTCTAACTCTTGGTAATGCAATACTCATTAGTTTATCTGCAAATTCAAACATTTGAGCTTTTCTTAGAGTAACCTTACATCCTAATGGCATGTTTTCTCTAATTTTAAAGTTAGCTACAGATTTCTTTGCTCTTGTCAATATAGGCTTTTGACCTGCTATTAAAGTCAAATCATTAACAGCTGATTCTAAGACCTTTTGATTTTCTTTAGCTTCTCCAACTCCCATATTGATTACGATCTTTTCTAACTTTGGAACTTCCATTATGTTTTTATATCCGAACTTTTCAATCATAGCTGGAATTACTTCTTTTTGATATTTTTCTTGAAGTCTTGTCATATTAGTTACCTCCTTTCAAAGTTTAGAATGTTTCTCCACACTTCTTGCATTTTCTAACTTTAGTGCCGTCAGCTAAAATCTCATTTTGGATTCTAGTTGCATTCTTACATTTGTTACAATATAACATAACTTTTGAGCTGCTGATAGCTGCTTCTTTTTCAATTATAGCGCTTTCAACTTGACCCTTATTAGCTTTTTGATGTTTCTTTACTATATTAACTCCTTGAACAAGAACCTTTCCTGTCTTTGGATATGCTTTTAATATTTCGCCAGTTTTGCCTTTATCTTTTCCTGATATAACAATAACTGTATCATTCTTTCTTACATGTATCTTCAAGTTGGCCACCTCCTCTTATAGAACTTCTGGTGCTAATGATAGAATTTTATTAAATTCTTTATCTCTTAGCTCCCTAGCAACAGGTCCAAAGATACGAGTTCCTTTTGGTTGCTTATCATCCTTGATTATAACTGCTGCGTTTTCATCAAATTTAATATATGAACCGTCTGCTCTTCTTACACCTTTTACTGATCTAACTACAACTGCCTTTACGACTTCACCTTTTTTAACAACTCCACCTGGTGTTGCACTTTTAACGCTAGCTACTATAATATCACCGATATTACCAAACTTTCTTTTAGATCCGCCTAAGACTCTGATACACATAATTTCTTTTGCACCTGAATTATCCGCAACCTTTAATAAGGTTTGTTGTTGTATCATTAAATTACCCTCCTTTCAGTTTTACAGCCTATTTAGCCTTTTCAACTATTTCAACAAGTCTCCATCTCTTATCTTTAGATAAAGGTCTAGTTTCCATTATTGATACTCTATCGTTAATTTTAGCTTCATTATTTTCATCATGTACTTTAAACTTTGTAGTTCTATTAACTGTTTTTCCATATAATGGATGTCTAACCTTAGTTTCAACAGCAACTACAATAGTTTTTTCCATTTTATCAGAAACAACCCTACCAATTCTTCTTTTTCTTAATGATCTTTCCATTAGGGCTTACCTCCTTCCAACTTTTATTGTTCCAATGCTTTTAATTCTTCTTCTCTTAAGATGGTTTTTATTTGGGCTATAGATTTCTTAACTTCTCTTATTCTCATTGGATTTTCTAATTGTCCTGTAGCTAATTGAAATCTTAAGTTAAATAATTCAGCTTTAAGATCTCCTAACTTAACTGTTAAGTCTTGAGGATTGCTTGATTTCAATTCTTTTAATTCTCTAGCCTTCATTATTCTTCACCACCCATTTCCTCAAAATCTCTTTTTGAAACAAATTTTGTCTTTACAGGAAGTTTGTGTGAAGCAAGTCTCATTGCTTCTCTTGCAGTTTCTTCAGCTACTCCTGATAATTCAAATAGTACCCTACCTGGCTTAACTACTGCAACCCAGTATTCTGGTGATCCTTTACCTGAACCCATTCTTGTTTCAGCTGGTTTTTCTGTAACTGGCTTATCTGGGAAAATCTTTATCCAAAGTTTTCCACCTCTTTTAATGTATCTATTGATAGCAATTCTGGCAGATTCAATTTGATTACTTGTTATCCATCCACAAGATAGTGCTTGAATTCCGTAATCGCCATAAGCTAAGAAATTACCTCTTGTTGCTTTACCTTTCATTCTGCCACGTTGCACCTTACGATGTTTTACCCTCTTAGGCATTAACATGATCTATTCCTCCTTTCCTATGCGTTAGCCTCTTCCTTTTCTACTTTCTTAGTTGGAAGAACTTCTCCATTATAAACCCAAACCTTAACTCCAATTTTTCCATATGTTGTATCTGCTTCTGCAAATCCATAATCGATATCAGCTCTTAATGTTTGTAGTGGAATTGTTCCTTCATGGTAGTGTTCAGTTCTTGCTATTTCAGCTCCACCTAATCTACCAGAACATGCAGTCTTTACACCTTTAATTCCATGCTTCATAGCTCTTTGCATTGTTTGCTTCATAGCTCTTCTGAATGAAATTCTCTTTTCTAATTGCGCAGCAATGTTTTCAGCCATTAATTGAGCATCTGCTTCTGCACTCTTTACTTCTACTATGTTTATTAAAACATTTTTACCTTCAATGAATTGAGTTAATTTATTTTTTAAGCTCTCAATCCCTGATCCACCTTTGCCTATGATGACACCTGGCTTTGCTGTATATATGTTTAATTTAACTCTCTTAGCAGCTCTTTCAATTTCTATTTTAGAAATACCTGCTGCAAAAAGTTCTTTTTTTACAAATTTTCTAATTCTGTTATCTTCAACAAGATTATCAGCAAAATTCTTCTTATTAGCATACCATTTTGCATCCCATCCCTTGATAACGCCTACTCTAAGGCCGTGAGGATTTACTTTTTGACCCACTTGCTTTTCCCTCCTTTATTTACTAAGCTCTTTCTTTAACAACTACTGTTATATTGCTTGTTTTCTTTAATATTTTGAATGCTCTACCTTGAGCATGAGGTTGGAATCTCTTTAATGTTGATCCTTGACCAACGAAGCATTCTGAAACATATAAGTTATCAGCATTTAATTCTAAATTATTTTCTGCATTTGCAACAGCTGATTTTAAAACCTTATTTATTACTACTGCTGCTTCTCTTGGAGTATATTGTAAAATAGCAAAAGCTTCATTAACTTGTTTTCCTCTTATTAAATCAAGAATTACTCCTACCTTTGTTGGAGACATTCTGATATATTTTGCTATAGCTCTAGCTTCCATTTATGATCCTCCTTTCCAGGCTATCTTTTTGATGTTTTATCTGCGTCATGACCTTTATAAGTTCTAGTTAATACAAATTCACCTAACTTATGGCCAACCATGTCTTCTGATATATATACTGGTACATGCTTTCTTCCATCATGAACAGCTATTGTGTGTCCAATGAATTGTGGGAAAATTGTTGAACTTCTTGACCAAGTTTTAACAACCTTTTTTTCTCCATTACCATTCATTTCTT
>NZ_LZZL01000054.1:0-42444 GCF_002006495.1 Clostridium sp. BL-8 | reverse complement strand
AAACTTCTTGACTACGTTTTCATGATAACACTTTTTTCTTCATTACCATTTATTTCTATACTAAATATATTTTGATTAAGTTTCAACCTTTGATAAGCACAAAACCAGATTGCCTGAATATCATGAACATAATGTAGCAAACTTCTAATTAGTTTCCTCTTACTTAATATTTCTGTGCCTTAGACACCACAAAAAGAGTGCTGTTTATTGTCTAATGGATAACTTTGATCTTAAAGCCCTTGAAAACTAATAATTTCAAAGACCTTAATATGAATTGTAAAAAAGATCATAAATTATCCGAATCTGCAATCTATTTATATGAATATCTAAGTTAATTCGTCTTTAGTTTTATTATCTCCTATACCTTTTCCAAGACATTAATGATTTAAAGTTCAATTTATCTATCCTTGATTTAATATTCGGTTTCTCTTCTAACTTAGTATTCACAAGTGAATATACCACTGGAACAACTACAAAGGTAAGAAAAGTTGCTGATCCAAGCCCAAACATTATAGTTACAGACATAGGCCCAAATAATGCACTCTTAGAAAATGCAAGAGGTATAAGCCCTGTAATTGTTGCTGTTGAGCTTAATATTATAGGTCTAAATCTTTGACTTACAGCATTTAAACATGCTTCATCTATGGAAAAACCTTCATTTCTACCTTCAATTATATATTCCACAAGCAGAATACCATTCCTTATAACTACTCCAATTAAACTTATTATTCCCATTACAGCAGTCAAAGATAGCTGCATCTTAAACAGCATAAGTCCTATTGTTACTCCTATTAATGATAGTGGAAGCGCACACATTATTACAAGTGGCTGCAGGAAAGATTTAAATTGAACAAATAAAATTATATAAATTATCAGTATACATATAGCTCCAGCTACGCCAAGACTCGTGAAGTTTGTTTGTATTTCATGCTTTTCTCCATCATAAAGAACCTGTACACCGTTTAAGTCCATTTTATTTATTTCTTCACTTAATGCATTTTCTATATTAACAGCATTATATCCAGTTTTTACATCACTATATACTGTTACAGTTTTATCTTTTTTATAATGCTTTATTTGATCTAGCTCAGAATTAAGATTTATATCTGCTACTTCTGATAACAATACCTTATTATTTGTGACACTTGATTTTATCTGTAAATTTTTTAAATCTTCTACTGATGCAATATTGCTTTTAACCAATATATCATAGTCACTACCATTCTTCCTATATACAGAACTACTATATCCTTTCAAAGCTATGTTTATCTGCTTTTCTATATCAGATTTTAATAAACCATGCTCTGATGCTTTAGTACTGTCTATATTTACTTCATATTCATAAGTCTTTTTTGCCGCATCATCTCTTATATTTAAGGTTCCAGGTATATTTCTTAATTTTTCTTGTATTTGATCTGAAGCTGCATAAAGCTTATCTAAATCATCTCCTGTAAGTCTTAAACGAATAGGCGCTCCTATTGGCTGTGCTTGTTCCAAAAGCTTTACTGTAGCAGTCCCCCCAGATATTTTACTATCTAATTCACCTTGTAAATATTCAACTAACTTTTGCCTTGTATCAAATTTTTTAGTTTTACTCAAGTCTATTTTCACCATAATTTGAGCTGTATCTTTTGATGGTGCTACTGTAGGCAAAGTAATATAAAACTTAGGCATTCCACCACCTATAGCCGAAGTATAGCCTGTAACTTCTGCTTGCGATTTTAAGACATCTTCTATTTGTTTTACTAAATTACCTGTACTATCTATATCTTCAACTTTTTCATTAGAAACATCTATATATATCACATCCTTATCCACATAAGGGAAAAATTGCATACCAAGGGTTTTCATTAAACCTATAGATCCCATAAACAGACATAAGGCCACTATAATAACATTCCTTTTATGCTTAAGTCCATATGTCAAAAATTTAAGGAACATCTTTCTAACTATACTTTCCTTATTAGAATTTTTACTTTTCCTAAAAAATATGGATGACATAACAGGAGTTATAAACAGTGCAGATATATATGAGCAAATAATACATATCATTACTACTTGAGGTAAAGTTCTTAAAAATTCCCCAACTGCACCAGGTATATTTAGAAGTGGTGAAAAGGCACCAACAATAATTAATGTAGATGTGAATACCGGCACAAATAATTTTTTTATGCCTGTAAAAGCAGCCTCATCTCCACTCATCCCCTTATCAATTCCTACTTGTACAACATCCCCTATTACAATTGCATCATCTACCAATATTCCAAGTGCTATAATAAGTGCCGTAGTAGACATTTGATGCACTTTAATTCCAAGAGCGTCCATAGCAATAAATGACATAGAAATAGATATTGGAATTACTGCTGATACTACCATTGCATTTCTAAATCCCATTCCTATAAGAACAGTTATTACGACAAGAATTACACCATCTCTAAGGTTTTCCATAAAGAAAGAAACTGACTCATTTACATCCTTAGGCTGAAAAGTAACTTCTTCTACCTTTAAATCCTGTGGTAATTGTTTTTTTATCTCATCTAATTTTTTTCTTACATCATTACCTATTAAAACTATATTTTTATTATCTTGAAAATAACCTGCAAGTAATACTGCATTTTCCCCATTATTAGTGTATTTATAATCAGAATCATCATCATAATCCATATGAACATTTGCTATATCTTTAATCTTTATAGTTTGTCCAGTATCTGTTGAAACTCCAACAATTGTATCTTCTATATCCTTAAGTGAGGTAAAACTCCCTGGTGTTTGCACTTTTATTTTTCCAGTTTTTAAATCTAAATTTCCAGAAGGAATATCTATATTTTGTGCTTTTAATACTCCGCATACATCTTCAAGTGAAATGGAATATTTATTTATTTTACTTAAATCTACATCAACTTTTACTTGTTTGTCTTGTTTACCCTTTATATCAAATCTAGAAATACCACTAACCCCACTTAATTCTTTCTTTATGTCATCTGCATAATTTCCTAATTGTTCATATGTATAATTATCACCAGATACACTTAAAATTGTACCAGCAGTTTCTGTTAGATTTGTATCTATTACACTATCTTGACATCCATCTGGAAGATCAGACTTTACGTCCTTTATTTTATCTCTTAAGTCTCTCCACGCTTTATCTTTGTCTGCATCATTATTTAAGTAAAGAATAACGATAGATGCACTATTTTCGGAATAAGATTCAGCATAATCATAACCATCTATTTCTTCAACTTTATCTTCAATTTTTTTTGTGACTAAACTTTCTATATCACTAGAAGAAGCTCCTGGGTAAACAGTTGTAATCATTGCTGCTGGAGACGAAACATCCGGGCTTTCCTGTTTAGGAATAATATAATAGCAATAGCAGCCGCTTAAAATAGCTATAATTACTAAAAACAATACTACTTTTTTATTATTTATAGCCGCTTTAATAAGTCCCATAATTCATCCTCCTTTATTCTGCTGAAACCTGATATCCAGCTTTTATATTTTTCATACCTTCAGTAACAAGATTATCTCCAGCTTTTAATCCATCTACACATACTTCATTTTCATTTGTATTTCCTAAAGTTACATTTTTCCTAACAGCACGTTCATCTTCTACTGTATAAACATAATCTTGGCCATCGTTTAAAATACTGCTAATTGGAATCCATATGCCACTCTCTTCTCCATTATCAATATTAACTTTCACAGACTCACCTATATAATATTTATTATTATCTATTTGATTTAAAATTTTGATTTCTGCACTATACGTTCCACTCTGTTTATCAGGTGCTTGAACTATGTTCATAATTTCTCCATCAGTAGTAGTATCATCTATCTTAACTTCTGCTTTTGTTCCTGCCTGTACTTTCTTTACATCATCATCAGATAATCCTACAGTAACAACTTGATTTTCACTTCTAATTAATACAACTGGATAACCAGCTTGTTGCATTTCTCCTTCTTTGCAAAGGATATCTACTACATAACCGTCTTCATCTGCTGTAAGAGATGCATCTTGAACTAAATTAACCTTTGAATCATAATCAGCTTTTGCAGCATTTAATTGATCCAATGCTGCCTGCTTATCCTCTGCCCTTGTTCCATTTTGAAGCTGATTTAATGTTTCTTTTGCTGCATTCAATGCACTTTCACATCCATCTAATTTATTTTTTGCATCATTGACCTGCTGCTCAGTAGCTGCTTTTATTTGATATAAATTAGCAGTTTTATCATATAAATCCTTACAATAATCATAGTTATCTTGAGCATTTTTTACTGCTATCTGAGCTTTATTTATATCCTCAGCCTGTGCTCCATTTACTGCTTTATCATATTGGGCTTGTGCTGCACCCATTTGAGCTTGTGCTGCACTTTCTGCCAAGTTTAAATCACTTTTATCTAAATCAACAAGGCTGTCTCCTTTATTTATATGCTGTCCTTTTGTAACATATATTTTTGATATTTTAGCAGAACTTTTGAAAGAAAGTTTTCTTACTTCACTTCCACCTGTTATACCTTCATATTCTAAAGTGCTTGAATGACTTTCATTTTGAAGTTCTGAAATTTTCACTGGATAAGTTTTTACATCTGCTTTTGCATCATTTTTACTACTACATCCACTTAACATTGTAAAATTAAAAAATACTAAACAAATAGCTATTATCTTCTTATTCATATATCCTCCTCATATTCGCCATGTCATGTGTACAAAATAATATTTATCAAGTTTCTTTTCTCCATATCTTTGTTCACTTAGAAAAAATTACTCATTGCTTAGTATCCATGGACTTTGAATACTATCTCTTAAGTTATTATGTGCATAAACAAGTTTTCTTAAAGCAGTATCTAAGTCTTCACTTGCTACAACTTGTTTATCATAATCATTTTGAAGCATTAGTCCCATATCTACTTGAGCTTTTGCAAATCCCAGTTTAGCATTTGTTGAATTAACCTGCTCCTTTAAATTCTCTATTTTATTTTCAATATCAAGAAGTGTTGAATAATTTTGCTCTAAAATATTTTTAAGAGTCTTTTTTGTATCATCTAGCTTAACTTTTGATTCATCATATTCATATTTACCATCTAAATATTTTTCATAACTTGTAAGATCTGTATAGTAGTTTAATTCTTCTTTTTCGTACCCCAGTGAAGCTAAAGCATATTTACCCGAATCTAATGTAGCGTTGCCATTCGCATCAGTTGTAACATAATCAGACTGTGTGGGTGCTATTGGCATATCTTTATTCATGATGTCTTTTATTCCCTCATCCTTCAAGTCTTTCATATAGTCTTTAGTTAAATCTAATATTTTATCATCATACCAAAAATAGTTGTTAAGATTATTATCTATATACTCATCAACTGAACCATCTATTTTAAATTTTGTATAATCCATGTCATAATCAAGTATATAAGTATTCTTCAAATCCAAATCTGTTAATACTTTAAAATAATCTTTAGCATCACTTAACGTATTTTCTTTAGCTGTTATATCATCCTGCAATGATTTTATTTCAACCTCAGCATCAGTAACCTGATTCTCTGTTGCCATTCCGAGCGACAACTTTCCTTCTAAATAAGTTAAATCATTTTTCTTTAATTCTAGGTTTCTTTTTGCTTTATCTATATCAATTTGCTTTAAAACCATATCATTATATTTATTGGTAATATCACTTCTTATTTGATCCTCCATAAAATCCCTTGATTGTTTTGTCTGCTTTTCCTGCAATTCAAGTTTATCGTAAGGATAATCATATACATCATCAGAGTAGTTATCTGCTGCTAAGGACTTATTAAAGTCGGTACTTTTCTTTTGAAGATCCTCTTTATTTCGATAATACTGTATTTCTGTTGATTTTAGCTTGAACTTATCACTATTGTTTATTGCTGCATTTACTGCATCATCTAATTTTAGAATTTTCTTATTTCCAGCATTTTGTACATCTTGATCAATACTTATAGGTTCTCCACTATCAGTATTAGCTTGAGCTGATTTTGAAGTATTTAGACTTTCTATAGATGCTGGTTCTGCAAATATTCCTACAATACTACTGTTCATAATACTTACTACAATTCCAACAGCAATCAGATTTTTTATATGTCGCCTCATTAATATCCACCCCTTCATTATTAAAATATTTAAATACAGTTTTTATATTCTACACATGTATACAAACTTTACAGTTGTATAACAAATACTATATACTGTTGTATGGAGGTTATCAAGAAACAATAACTCTAATCTATACAGTTAATCTGCATAATTACATATGTGTAGATTATTTCCTTAGGAGGAATTTATGGCTAACAGCAAAACTCTTGATTTAAGAATAAGAAGGACACATAAACTATTATTTGATGCTTTAACACTTTTACTTGCTGAAAAAAACTTCGATAATATAAGCATTACTGATATCTGTGATAAAGCAATGGTTCATCGAACTACCTTTTATAAACATTTTGAAGATAAATATCATTTGCTTGATTCTTTAATTAGTCAATTGGTTCAAAATTTTGAAGAAAAAAGCACTAAAGAGACTCCAGCTAATAATCCAAGGCAATACTATGTAAATTTATTTAAACTTCTATTAGAACATATGCAGGAAAATATAAAGATGTATTCAGTCGGCTTATTAAATAATGGCTCCGCAATAAAAGTACTTCAAAAAATAGTAGTTGAACGTACAAAATCTAAATTAGAAAATGATGAAAGTAATGGACTAATATTTTCAATTCCTGTACCCATTCTTTCAGAATTTTATTCATCCGCAATGGTTAGTTTATCTATTTGGTGGGTTGAAAATAATATGCCTCTCAGTATTAACGATATGGTCAAATATGGAGATATGATGATTAACAAATTAGATATAAATGATAATTAGACTTCTATATGCTACTAAGCAACTTTTTCAATACAATTAAAATCTGCTTTCATACTAGTTAAAAATACATATTTGAATTTATCTAAAACAAGATTTTCTTTATATAACTTGGAAACTAAAAAAACCTACAAAAATCTAATTTAGATTTTTGTAGGTCTTATAATTGAGGCTAAGCGTAACATTTGAAATCTGCCATCAACTAATATTATAAAGATTATAATATTATTGAATCCACTCACCATCAGAACCTAATATGTATCCATCAACAGTAGTATTCGAAAGCATTTCCCCAGACGAATCTAAGTAATACCATTTTTCATTATCTTTTATCCATTTATTATTCACCATTATGCCTTTATCATCTATGTAGTACCATACACTACTTATAGGATCTTGAAGCCATCCAACTGCATTACTTCCATCCTGTTTAATATAGGACCAGCTTGAATCAACATTTCTAACCCATCCAACTTGAGCTCCTGTAGTTGTTTTAACTTGAGCGTCTGTAGTTGTTTTAACTTCATTTCCTGATATGTTTGCATCACCTTTTTCCGGCGCCTTATTATATAAAACCGAATATACTCCTTTATTTTCATTCCACATAATTACACTGTCTTTATCATTCATTGATAAATTATCAAAAGAACCATCTACTCTATATTTTTTTTCAAAATCTTTACCATTCCAAAATTTTAGGTAACCATCACTTAAACAGCTTAAGTTTCCATTTGATGCTCCATATGCTTGCGGACCCTCTATATCTGTTTCTTTATAGCTGTCTATATCTAAATATTTATATCCGTTCTTTTTAGTAGGTGTAAAATGTTCTCCATATATTCTATTATTCTTTTTGTCAATATAAGCACTCACAAAGCCTGTATTATCATTAAATTGAATAGCTCCAGAACCAGTTTCTGCACCACTTAGCTTGGATTTATCTCCAAATCCCAATAAAGTTTCTCTTTCACCTTTTTCGTCTGTCATAAAATATATATCTGAATCTTTAGAATACTTAATTCCATCTATAGTATCTGAAGCTGGTTCTTTTGAAAAAATTTGTAATACTCTAGCAGAACTATCATCAGTTACTTTTTGTCTATGATTACTATCATCCCCAATGTATAATTCATTAGTTGCAGGAACATATGCACTATCAGGCTCACCTTTTACTTTTTTATAAATTGTAAGATATGCTGCTCTGGTAAAGTGATCTTTTTGCTCATTTATATATGTTGGATCTTCTTTAATTTCTGCTCTCAAATCATAAGTTATTCCATTATCTTTTATTTCATATATATCATCTGTATTTTCAATAGCAACACTGGCACCCGTTGTTTCTTCTGTAGATACTGTAATTCTTCCTAAATTATAGTCTCCATCAATATAATTTCCAGATGTATCTGCATATATTGTGGAATAGTTTTTGGCATTACTATAGGAATAATTTTTATTTAAAGCATAATTATACCTACTCCATAATTTAGTAGATCCATTTATTATTGTAGATGTTGTTTTAGAATTAAGTTGATTCGCCTTAATTGTATTATCATAGCAAGCATTCTTAAATCTGTCCTGGTCATCTTTTTTCATTACTTTTTTTAATTTAGTTGCCGCATTATCAACCATTGTTTCTCTTATATCATCATCTATTACCTTATATCCATCTTGTAAATCTATATATGTAGCATTACCGCTAGTATCTACAATCTCTGCATACCTTCCTTGCAACTTCTCCCCCAATGTATCTCCAGACTCTATATCCTTACTCTCTATCTTTTTAAATGTGCCATCGTCTGTCAAATAATATATTGCTGTTTCATCATTATCACTTTTATATCCATCAACTAAAAATGCACCTTTTCCATAGGATTTTGCATTTTCAATAGTTCCTTCTAGTGTTTCTAAAGTTTTAATTTCTGTATTTGACACTGTAGCATCTGATGAGATCCCACTTCCTTTTGAACCTTCAGCAGCCATTGCCTGGACTGTTGTCATTACTGATATCATTGCAACTATTAAACTTATTTTCTTTGTAGTTCTTTTTAACATAACTATTTTCCCCTTTTAGTTTTTTATTTATCCCTTTTTCTATAACAAATTGTTACTATGTATTTTATATCTATAAATTTTCACCATTTGTTTGGATTATGCTTTTATACCAATAAACGCCTTCCCTCCCCATATATGTACCTTCACATTGATTGGCAGCTAAAGCACCCCCAACAAAAATTTGGGGTGGAAATTATATAATATGCTCCTTAGATGCTTACATTTATCTTAATCTTTATATTATATTTTGAATTTTTGTATCATTTGATTAAGTTTTTGTGAAAGTTCTGCCTGAACTTGAGATGACTTTGTAACATCATTAATGGCGTGAGTGATTTCCTCAACACTTCCTAATATTTCCTCAGAACCTGCTGCAGATTCTTGCGCCACTGCTGATACATTTTCAATGGCACTGCTCACTTGAATTATTACCTCATCAATTTGATTAGATGAATCTGCAAAATTATTTGCTATATTGCTCATAAATTCAGCATCTTTTTCATATTGAAGACCTGTATTCATTAGAAATTCGTAATCAGGTTTTACATTATTAGATAAAAACGCAAGAATATCTTGTCCACTTTTTGAAAGATTATCAACTGAATTTTGAATTTTTAAGACCATACCTCTAATATTTTCTACAGATTGAGAAGATTGTTCAGCTAGCTGCCTAACTTCATCAGCAACTACAGCGAAGCCTTTTCCTTGTTCACCTGCTCTTGCAGCTTCAATTGCAGCATTTAAAGCAAGTAAATTAGTTTGCTCTGCTATATCTGCAATAGAATCTGCCATTATTTTAACTTGTTCAACAACTTTTGCTTCTTCAATAGCCTGTTCTATATTAGAACGATTTTCTTCGTAAATTGAATTTCCTTCTTTTATATTTCTGGATGCCGTATTCTTTATATTTATGGCACGCTCTTTTATTTCATTCACAGAGCGCATTGTATCCGTAGCATTTTTCGCGAGTATATTGGTAGTAGCAGTTACTTCTTCTGTTGAAGCATTTACTTCTTCTGTAGTAGCACTTAAATCTTGAGATCCTCTCGATATCTGCTCCGTAGATTTATTTACCAGTTCCATTTTGGAATATACTTCTTCGGTAGTTGCAGAAAGTTCTTCACTTGTTGAACTAATTTCACTAATGCTATTTACTAACTCACTAATTAAACTATGTATATTGCCTTTTGCATTATTTAATGCAGCTGCAAGATTTCCAATTTCATCTTTAGATTTTATTTCTATTGATTTTGTTAAATCACCATCCCCAAGTGCATTAGCAAAAATCAAAACTTTTTTAAGTTGTTTTGAAATTAGAAGTGATAGGCATAAACCAAGTATTATTGCTACAACAAAACTTAATATTACTAAACCAGTTGTAATATATGACGAATTTCTGAAAGTTAATTGGTTTGATGTATTAACGCTATCAGCAGCAGCAACATTATCATCTATTAATTTATCTAAGGTAGATTCTATAGATCTTCTAACATTAACAACATTTCCCTTAAATCTTTCATTAGCAGCATCATAATTATTTTCCTCTACTACAAGCTTTGATATTGAATCCATCTCTTCTTTATAGCTGATTGCACTTTGTTTTAATTCAGAAAGAACTTTTTTATCATCATCAGAAGTTAATGTATTAGAGTATGTTTCCATAATCTTATCGCTTTCATCAAATAAAGAATTAATCTCTTTAGCTAAAACAGCAGTCTGATCATTTTTACCTTGAAATAATATTCTTATAATATCTGTGCGTATTTCAGCAAAATTAAGTCTTAACTCATACAAGCACTGTATTGAATTTAAATTTTCATCATGCATTTTTATTGCATTGGTGTTAATTTTATTCATATTACTTAATCCGACCCCACCCACAACACCAACTAATATTGCAACTATAATAAAAGCTGATATCAATTTTTGAGAAATTTTTAAATTTTTAAAATAGTTCATAATTCTTTACTCCCCTTTATGTATTTACTTAATATGTTTGTAATTTAACCCCCAAAAAATATGTAATTATCTATACTAAAACATTAAATTTATGTTCATTATTAAGATTGCATTTATCTATATAAATTTTATTATCATATTGCTAATTTAAATCATAAGTCTTTATTTATCCATATTAAAATAATAGCAATTTATAAATTTAACTTATAACATCGAATACAGTAACGCGTATATGCCGGATTCTTACCATGTATAAATTTACTTTTTGATTTGGATATCTATATAGACGCCTGAACATATTTTTAATATCTACTTTTTATAACTTCTATTTGTACCCTGAAACTCTTTCGCCAATGTATTCTAGTATCTTGAATGATAAGTAAATACTTACAAATTCATCTATATTACTTAAATCAATATTTATTATTTCTTCTATCTTGGAAATTCTATAATATAATGTATTTCTATGTACATGCATTAATTTTGCAAGCTCTGTTTGATTTTTAAAATTTATTATGTATAAATAAAGTGTTTTTAAATGATCTGTATTATACTTTTTATCATAATTAATAAGTTTAGAAAGCGAAGGATGACAAAATTCTTTAAGTGACTCATGACTAGAACATAAAGAAAAAATATGCTGCAAAACATATGAATCATAGAAAAAAATAAATTTATCTCCCCTTAAGCATCTGCCTAATTCTATGGACTTAAGCGACTGTTTATAATATCTATTAACATCAATTAAATTCGAAAATGACCTGCTAATTCCGCAAAATATGTTCTGGTCATCTAAAAAAACATTTAATTTTTCTGAATATATTTCGAGAAATGCTTTATCACTAATATAATTAATTACAATAACAATATTTCCATCATATAAAACACATACAGATCCAGGAAAAAGTTTTTCCAAAAATCTTCTAATAAATTTAAATTGGATTAATGATATTTTTTCATGCTCCATAGTAATGCTGATAATACGCAGGCATTCTTTTAAATTCCAATTAGCGAATTTTATATTTTCATTAATGGCTTCCTGATTTTTTATTTTTTCATTTAGCAAATCTAAAATTAACAAATCTCTATTATCAGCATTTGTGGTTTCATAATATTTATGTTTTTGAAGTTCTATAGAAAGTGTTGCACTCAACTGATTTATTAAGGCTATATCACTTTCTTTAAATTGTTTAAACACTTCAAGTATAACAACTTGTCCTAAAAATTTATTTCCAGAATAAATATTAGCCCATATTCTTGATTCAGCAAACTTATTATTATTTTTAAAATTAACATATAAAACAGATTTAGAATTTTCAGTTAGTTCACTTCCAATTCTTTCTTTACCATTAAATCTACTATTAGGCGATTTTAAGTATATCGGTATTGTTGAACTTAACACTTCATTAGTTAAAAATTTGTGCAACTTGCTATATATTTGATAACCTCGTGTTTTAATATTATTCCATACTGGAATATCAACTTCTATATTTTCTGTAAAGGCAAGTATATTTAAATTAGCATTTCTAACAAAAATAGGGTTTCCAATAAGTTCAAAACCAATATTAACAATGTTCTGAAGACCACTATCCTTTGAGAGAGCCTCTAACAATCTTGAAGCACTGTGACTTACTCTTTGATATTCTGAAAAAATACCTATAGTAGAATTAAGGATTGATGCAATACTATTACTATAAATAAATATTATATTGCAATTTATTCCTTCCCTTATCGGATAAGACAATTTATCTTTAGATATAATCAAAAAATTAGCTTCATGCAAGCAAATGTTCTCAATTGGAAGATTTGATATCTCTCCTACATAGAGTATATTGGGATCATAATCCATGATGGCATTTTCTACATATTTTACAGATTGAATAAAAGTTATATTTGTATTGTTAATGTAGACTTTGGGATCATACCTCTCTAGTTTTTCTATAATAGTATCAATAAACATTCGCTTATAACCTCCATGAATTATATACTTGTATTAAATATTTCTATAAAAGGAATACTAACCCTTTGTGCATGTGCCAAAATATTATATGTTATTATTTGTACTAATGCATATTGTTGTCGCAAAATAGTATATTTAATATTATACATATATTTAAATTTAGTTAAACTATGACATAAATAGACAATCACCAAAACATAATAGATAACTATAAATTTACTATTATATTTGGTATAGACACTGAATTTAATATTTTTATTTATAAATAATGCTAAATTTAAATAATCTTATAAAGAGGATACAAATTTAAGGGGGAATATCACAATGAACAGAATCAAATTAAAAACGTTACTATTAGCTCTCTCATTGATAGTTATTATTCCATTGCAAACCACTAGTTACGCAGATGAACAACAACCTGCAACACAAATCACTGTAAATGTATCTGAGAAAGGTAAAGTGGTAAATCCGGAACTATTTGGCGCTATAATTAATTGGACGAAGAATGGTGAAGGTGCTGCTGATCCCAAAACCGGAAAAGCATATCATTCATTTGCCAAAATGGTAAAACAGTTAGGAATTACTTCAATCAGATATGGAGGAGGTACTATAAGTGCAACTTGCTTTGATTGGAAACGTGCAATTGGTCCAATGGATCAAAGACCTATGAACCGTGCAAGAGATGGCGGACCAGGTCAGCCTTCAACTTTTGGTCCTGATGAAATTGGTGATTTACTTGACAAAACTGGAGCTAAAGGTGTAATGATTCTAAATATAAATAGAGATGATGTACAAAGTGCTGCTGAGTATTTAGCTTATATGACAACTCCAGTAAGTGACAATCCTTCCTCTGATCCTAATGATCCAAGTTATTGGGCTGATCTAAGAGCAAAAAATGGACATCCTAAACCATATGATTTTAATTGGTGGGATGTTGGAAATGAAGATGATTTGACTGTAGCTACTCATTGGCGTGATGGAAAGCCAGTAGAAGTAGGCGAACATACAACCAATGCTACTAACATAAAATCTGCATTATATGCTTTCGGTGGCACTACTTTATTTGAAAATCAAGATACTATTGGTTATGCTGATTTGACTCCTAGCTCATCAATTAGCACAGGAACAGCAAATCAGGATTTTTATGCAAGTTATCCACCAGTTTTACCAGAAAGTCAAACAGTGTATGTGAACGGAACTGAATGGAAGCAAACAAATAATTTAAAGACAGCTTTACCTACGGATGAAGTTTATACAATTGAAAATAAGAGTGGTAAAATTACATTCGGTGATGGTACACATGGTAAAATTCCAGCTGAAGGAAGCAAAATTACTATTACATATAAATCAGGGCCTCATGGCGGATTTGTTGATTACTATAAAGCACTAAAAGCTGTCAATCCAAATATTAAGGTTGCCGCACAAGATGGAGAAACTGGTTTTTTTGAAGCAATGGGTTCAACTTATCCATATGATGGTGTTGCTTATCACCCACTTACAGACGGTTTTCCAAAAACTAATCTTCCTGTAGATGAATTTACGAAAGAGTTATTCATAGCACCCGGATTCCAAAAAACTAAATTAAGCAATATGCAGAACGAAATAGATAATTATGCTGGAAAGCATGTTCCTCTTATCCCATCCGCATATGGTCATGGCCAAGGAAATGTACCAAGCACTGGAGATAAAGCTTTCCATTTAAATTTATCAGAAGGTCTTTTGAATGCAAGTGAACTTATCCAATATCAAAATATAGGTATTCCACTTGCCCATAGATTTTTACTTAATGATACTCCGTTTAATCCAGACGAAGCTGATGCACCAACAGCTAGAAGATATAATGCTGCAATTATAAGCAACGGAAAAGATGATAATTTTGTTGCAACACCATCAGGTTTATCTATTGAAATGATGTCTAAGTTAGGTGGAATGACGCAGGTTGGTACACAAGTAAAAAATAATCCTCAAATTGAACTTGCAGAAGGTGCTAGTTCTTCAAGCGTAGATACATTATCAACAATTGCTACTACAGATGATCATGGTAATGTAGATCTATTAGTTGTCAACCAAAGTCCAGATAACGATGTAACAACAAAGGTAGCTTTTGATAAATATACTCATGCAAAGAAAGCAAAAGTATTTACAATGAATGGCTCAAATATATATTCTATGAATACACTAGATCAGCCTAATAATGTAACTATTAATAATAGTGATGTTAATATAGGAGACGGGGATTTTAATTATACTTTCCCAGCTCATTCAATAACTAGAATTGAATTAGAATAAATTTAGACTTTATATTGATGAAGCTACGAATTAGATAGAAAGCTTATCTATCAATTCGTAGCTTTATCCTACTTAAATGTAATAATATTAACCTCATTCTTATCTGTAAAAACAAAATTATTTTTTTCTATCTTTTCACTGCCTGAAAAAAATAATATCTTTTTACTATCTCCACTCCATTGGACTGCATTAGAAATTGTTCTTGGAAAATTAATACCTTTATATATACATATTTTACTTGTTAAGCTATTTCCATTTATTTTAGCAGCATACAAATTCCACTGATCCTTGCCATCTTCTGACTCCTTATTAATGTAAACCACCTTTGTCTTATCTGGTGATACCCAAATTGATGAACAATATGAACCTTCTGCATCTGTATTTACATGTGGAATCACGTTATAGAATTTCTTACTATCGACATCATAAATATAAGTTCCATCTTTCCCTTCTATCGTAGCATTTAATATTATTTTTTTGCCTTCCTCTAATACAGAATAGTCATTTGATGGTATACCGCTTTCTTTACTATAATCTGAACTCTGAGTATCACGATACGGTAATACTAAAACTTCTTCAATTTTTTGACTACTGCTGTTTATTTTAAATATTCCTGTTCTTTGGTATCTTGAATCATTATTTTTATTTTGTGTACCAATAAAATATATATTTTCTCCATTTTCACTGTAAAAACCAGGTGTTATTCCAATCCATAAATTATCACTTTTAACTTTAAGCTTTTTTGAAGATTTCTCTTTAACATTATATAAATCCAAATCACCATCATCATAACTTATTATATAACTTCCGTCCTTTGACCAATTCCCTTCTACATTTCCTATGTCTTCCTTAACGTCACTTGCTTTTTTGTAAACCGTACTTGAATCATTTTTTAAATCGTATATTAAGTAATTGTTATCCTTAATGTAAGTTATCTTATTAACATTGAGTTCTAAATCGGACCATAAACTGTTCACTTCTATACCCAATGGCAATGGCTTTTTTTCTAAAGTTGAAAGCTTTAATCTGTATATATTACCATAAATATCATCGTTTGCTTCGTCAAAAAGTTTATCATCCTTTTCATTACTTGTATCAAATTCATTAGGATATTTTTTATAAAACTCTTCTTGGCTTAATCCAATACCAACCAAAGCTTCATCATCACCTATAAATCCAAAATTTTCTGAAAAACCTTCTACATTTCCATACGATTGTCTATTTACTATTTCTAAAGGCTTGTCATCTTCTCCTAATGCCGAATTGTCTTCATTTACTATTACAATATTATTCGAAAACTTTTCTACTCGTGCACTAATATATCTCTCTATTTCAAAACTTCCTCCTAATATTATAATTGGAATTGCAATTTTTATTATCAATAATATTTTTTTATTTTTCATTATTACATCTGTCCTTTCCTTCAGCAAATAAAAATATATAACAAAAATAAAATTTTATTTTTAATTTACATGCTTATACAAATACAGCTAACTTATAATGAAATAATAAATCTAAAATATTGCTAACATTTAATCAACTTATTGCCAACTTGTAAATACATAGGAAGTTTTATATAAACTGTCGTTCCATTATTGTCTTTACTTTCAATATTTATTAAACCTTTATACTTATCTACTATTGCTTTAACTATAGATAATCCAAGTCCATTTCCTTGTATCATGTTTAATGAATCTTTATCTTCTCTGTAAAAAGGTTCAAATATTTTTTCTATTGCCTCTTCGCTTATGCCTTTTCCTTCATCCGCTACAATAATATTGCAGTATCCATCCTCTACGAACATATTTATTCTTACAATAGATTTTACATTCCCATACTTTATAGAATTATCTATTATGTTTATAAGCATTCTCCATACGTCCTGCCTCTCTGCTAAAATATATACTTCTTCCTCTAGAGTTTTTTCTATTGTAATCTCATATTTTTTAGCCTTAACACCCATATCCTCGCATATATTTTTTATAACAAGGGACATATCGAGTTTTTCTTTAACTCTCCTCTCTCTTTTTGACTCTAATTTAGACATATTTAAAATATCTGCAATCATTTGATGCAGTTTATTTGATTCTTTTTTTATTTTAGAAGCTGCCTTTTTTATAAGTTTCTCATCAGAGCTGCCCTCATCTAAAATTATCTGAGCATATCCATCAATTATGGTTAATGGGGTTTTCATTTCATGTGTTACATTATCAAAAAACACTTTCCTGTGTCCTTCAATTTTAATTAACTCATCCCTGTCCTTTTTTATTGTTTCTATTTGCTCCTTTATTTTATCTTTCATTATATTAAAGCTTTCTCCAAGCTCACCAATTTCATCATTAGAACCTATGAATACATTGGCCTCAAAGTTACCATCGCTAATCTCTTTTGTACTTCTGTTTAGTTTTATAATTGGAATAATTATTTTTGTAGAAAGAAGAAATGAAAATATGAATAATATTAAAAATGTAGAAAACATAAATATTTTTATTTTGAATATCAAATCATTACCAGCTTCAAATAATTCTGTATAATCTTTTTCATATCTCAAAATTCCTAATGTATTTCCCTCCGTAAACAACGGTTCTGAAAAAATAACTTTATAAGTTTTATCTATTTTCAGAATTTTATATGCTGATTTTCCTTTTATGGCTGACTTTAAATCCTCTAAGCCATCATCTATACTGTCACCAATATCTGAATAAATATCTCCTTTTCCATAATCTGTATCCAAAAGCAGCGTGCCATCATTTCTATATAATACAATTCTATTATTAACCTTTAATGATATGGCTGTTCCTATGAAATTTACATGCATATTGAAATCATCCTCATTTGGTTTTATATTATTTATCGCAAGAAACTGCTTGCAATATATATTTAAATCCCTCTGAGAGCTTAAAAGTTCACCTTTTATAATATTTTGATTATTTTTCATCACTATATTGCTTATAAAAAAAGTCATAAAGTTAAAAGCAAAACAAAAGATAACAAGAAGTCCTATTGCAAATTTATATCTAATTGAAAACCTCATTTTTTTATCCTTTCATAGATTGAACCATTTTATATCCAACGCCAAAAATTGTTTCAATAATGGATTCACTACTTTCACTTTCCAACTTTTTTCTAAGTCTTTGAACATGAACATCAACAGTTCTACTATCCCCTTCAAAATCATAACCCCAAATTTTTTCCAATAGTTTTTCTCTAGACATTACTATATTTCTATTTTTAGCAAAGGTTAAAAGGAGATCATATTCTTTAGGCTTTAATTTAATAATATGCCCTCCTTTAAAAACTTCCCTACTATCTTCATTTATTTCTATATCTTCAGAAATTTTGATTATATTTGCATTATTTGTTTCTATGAGGCTATCCATTCTTCTTAAACATGCTTTTACTCTTGCCATTACTTCTCTTATGTCAAAAGGCTTGGTTATATAATCATCAGCCCCTAACTCGAGACCTAATATTTTATCAACAACATCATTTCTAGCTGTAAGCATAATGATTGGTATATTATATTCCTTAGATACTTTTCTACAAACATCATACCCATTCATATCAGGGAGCATTAAATCCAAAATTATCAAGTCTATTTTTTCACTTGATAATATATTTATTCCATCAATACCATTTTCAGCTTCCTTCACATTAAAGCCTTCTTTTTTTATGTAATGCATTATTATATCTCTTATGTCCTCTTCATCCTCAATAATAAGTATAGTTCTATCCATAGTTATGCCACCTTAATTTAATCATCATTTATAATATTATAATAAACATATTGCCAAACTGTAAACAAAGCAAGTCTCCCTTTTAAATAAGTTAACTTGTTCTTTTTTTAATCCATTAGAATCCATTTTTTATACTAGTTAAAAATAAATATTTGATTGAATTCATCTAACACAAGATTTTCTTTAGATGATCACAAACTAAAATAACCCACAAAAATCTAAATTTTAGATTTTTGTGGGTCCTATTGTAGATTCGAAGTATAGCCTTTAAAATCCACTAATAAATGAACTTATCTTATCTAATAAATTATTTACTTTCAATAATTTATATTTTAAATTTTTGTACCAATTCATCCAAGTTTTGAGCTAACTCAGCTTGACTTTGGGTAGAGCTAGTAACTTCAGTTACTGCTTTTGTAATTTCACTAATACTAGCTAATACTTCTTCTGAACTAGCGGCTGAATCTGCAGCTGTAGCTGAAACACCTTCAAAAGCCTTATTCACCTGCATTACTGTCTCATTCATTTGTTTAGCAGTATCAAATATATCAATAGCCATATCGCTTACAAATTTTGCATCTTTCTCATATTGTATACCAGTATCTAATAACAAAGTATAACTTGGCTTCACGTTATTTACCATATAATCTAATATGTCTTGTCCACTAGAAGATAATTCATCAAAAGCGGTTCTTACTTGAGTAACCATATTTTGAATTTGGGTTACAGCTTCAGAAGATTGTTCAGCTAATTGTCTAACTTCTTCTGCAACTACAGCAAAGCCTTTTCCTTGCTCTCCAGCTCTTGCAGCTTCTATTGCAGCATTTAATGCTAGAAGATTTGTTTGTTCAGATATACTGCCAATAGATTCAGCCATTAGTTTAACTTCTTCAACAACCTTGCCAGCTTCAATAGCTTTTATAATATTAAGTCTTTTTTCTTCATAAATTTTACCATTTTGTTTTATGTTCTCTGTAGCCTTTTCTTTTATTTCAATAGCTCTTTTATTTATATCATTACCAGATATTTTAGATTCTTCAGCCTTGTGCTCTAAGTTACTTGTATTCATTGCTATTTCATCCATCGAGGCTTGAACTTCTTGTGTAGTAGCACTTAAGTCTTGAGCTCCTTTAGCAATTGTCTCCGTAGCTTCACTAGAAGATTGCATCATTGATGATATTTCTTCAGTAGTAGCTGACAAATTTCCACTAGCTGAATTTATCTTTTCTACACTGTTAAATATTTGTGATATAAGCTCTTTTATATTTTCAGCAGCCTTATTTAGAGCCTTAGAAAGTCTTCCGATTTCATCTTGGCTGTCTAATTCTATTTCTTGAGTTAAATCTCCATCTCCAATGGCTTCAGCAAAATTTAGAACCTTATTTAAATTTCTAGCTATAACAATTGAGATAAATGTTCCAAGTGCTATAGCTAGTACTAATCCTAAAACTATAACAGATATTATTATATATAAAGACGAAGTATATGTATTGGCATCCTGCTTATATGAATTAGCTGCTTTATCATCATTTGCTTGAATTAAAGTATCTAAGCCCTTAAATAAATTAGCTCTGGATGTAGCTATTTCAGTAAATCTAGTTTTAGATTTTTCGAAGTCCTGCGCATCTGCTAACCTTATAACATCACTATAGACAGCTCTAAAATCATTTAAATTGCTTTTTATGTCGTTAAAAGTAGATTTTTGATCTTCAGTCAACAAATTTTTTTCATAATCATTAAGTATTGTGTCTGTATCTGCAGCATAGTCTTGAATTTCTTTTTCTAATCCAGGATTTTGATTTTCCTTATTTCCTTGATTTGAAATTTTCAATAAATCATATCTTATTTCTAGAGTATCTTGCTTAACTTTATTAATTTTCTGAATGGATAAGAGATTCTGATTGTACATATCCTGAGAATTGTTCTTCAGAATCTGCATATTTCTTATTCCAATGGCACCAACCAATACTATTAGCAAAGCTATAATAATAAAAGCTGGTATTAATTTTTTAGATATTTTTAAATTTTTAAACAAATTCAAAATAATTCCCCCTACGATTCTAATCATACGTAATTAAGTACATATACCATAAAAGTATTTTAGCAGAAAAACTAACAATTAAGTAGTTTTTTAATCATTTTATAACAAAATTAGATAACTTTATTATAATAAGCAAAAATAATTCTATTAATTTTATTAAAAATACTTGACAGCTATTTCCTACAAGTGTAGTCTTAAAATACAGATTACACTTGTAGGAAGGAATGTTAGATTTGAAGGAAAATAATTGCAAAATATCAGATGCTGAATGGATTATAATGAGGGTACTTTGGGATCAATCTCCATTAACTACAACGAATATAATTGAAACTTTAAGTACTGAAACTGATTGGAGTCCTAAAACTATTCATTCACTCATTAGCAGATTAGTTAAAAAGGAAGCTCTTGGAGTTGATAAAAGTTGCGGTCAGCATAAGTTTTATCCATTAGTAGCAAAGGAAGAGTGCGTAAAGGAAGAAACAGTATCCTTTGTTAAAAAAATATATGAAGGATCTTTTTATAATATGGTTGTGAACTTTATAAACGATGATAAAATTTCTAAAAAAGAGATAGAAGAATTAAAAAAGATATTAGATGAAAAAAGTTAAAAAGAAAGGCAGGTGAAGATATATTAATACATTAAAACTATTTGAAAACATCGTATTAATATCTATAATGGGGAGCATATTAGCTATAGGGATATTGCTAATAAAAAGTATTCTAGGACAAAAGCTTAGTGCAAAATTTCATTATTATATATGGTTTTTACTTTTACTTAGACTTTTAATTCCATTAAATATTGGAAGTCCTCTAAGCATTCTTAATCTTATCCCTCCCTCTCACCAGAATAATATATTAGATGTAGCTAAACAAAATTCATCAAATTCTCAAATATCAAATATTAATAGCATTAATAATAATGCTGGTTTTAAACTACAGTATAGTAATACTAACTTAACGTCTTTAGGATTTAATTTTGAAACCTTGGTTTTTGTGTGGTTAATAGGTGCATGTGTGATTTTAATATATATTCTTGTTATTAATATACTACTTTGGACTAAACTTAAGAATTATTCAAAGTGCGATAGGAATGATATTATTATACTTTTAGAACAATGTAAATCTAGGCTTAAAATTAATTCGAAAGTGCCAATTATTTATTATAAATCTCTTAAATCACCTATGTTATCTGGAATAATACATCCCAAAATATTGATTTCTTCAGAACTTGTAGATAGGTTGTCAGAAGAAGAACTTAAATTTGTTTTTATGCATGAGTTATCTCATATAAAAAGAAGGGATTTGCTAGTAAATGTTGTTTGCATAATGATACAAGCGATTTATTGGTTTAACCCCATAATATGGTGCTCAATTTATAAAATGAAACAGGATTGTGAAATTTCTTGTGATGCAACTGTGTTAACTGCATTGAACTTAGAAGAAAACAAGAAATATGGACATACTATTATAAAGATAATGGAGGTTATTTCAAAAGAGCATTGGATTCCTGGAACCATTGGTTTTGCAAGTAAATACAACAAAAGGAGAATAATTATGATAACCTTATTTAAAAAAGCCTCTATTAAATGGACTTGTGTTGCAGTTATATCTTTAATTATTTTATTAGGAGGATGCTTAAGTTTAACTATTTCTAGCAGTAAAAATAAAGAAGCTATTGAAAAGCAGCTTACTTCGAGCAATATAGTAAATGAATCAGAACAAGACACTACAAAAATATCTGGCACAGAAAAAAGTGAGAATTTAAATGAAGCAAAGCAGAATAATCATGCGAACAGCTTTGTTCAGTATATAAATCTATTAGGTTTAAGTAAAGAAAAACTTTTAACTACCATGAATGAGAATCCAAATCCTGTAGATGAAGGTGGATTGGAATTTGAAAAAGCAGGTATAAGAGTTTGGTTTAATTATACTGAAAATACAACAGTAAGTCAGATATTTACTCAAAGAACAGACATTGATTTTAATGGTGCAAAGATTGGTGATAGCATTGATAAATTCAAAATGGTGCTCGGAGAGCCTATTAGTGATAAAAATGGAGATATGCATTTTAAATATAAAGATGCTGCATTCATATCTGTAATTTATGACTCAAATACAAATGAAGTACAGGCAGTATATTTTTTAAAAGAAAATTTTTAAAGAAAATGACCTGCTCCCTTTTGGCATGAAGGAATCATATCATTTTCATGGGTTTTATAGTGGATGTAAAGTGCTAACTTTAAAATCCACCATAAAACTAAATAATTTCTATAGAATCTCCTTCTCTAATAACTCCGCCTTTTATTATTCTTGTGAAGATTCCTTCTGTTGGCATAATACACGTGCCAACTTGATTTTTTATAGCGCAGCCTTTATGGCATTCTTTTCCTATCTGTGTCACTTCTTGAATTGTTTCTCCTATTTTTAATCTTGTCCCAACAGGTAATTCATAAAGAATAATACCTTCAGTTGTTATATTTTCTGCAAATTTTCCAGCTTCTAAGCCATCTACTCCCATTTTAATCATTTTATCTATGCTTTCTTGAGCTAGCAAACTTACCTGCCTATGCCATTTTCCAGCATGGGCATCATCTTTTAAGCCATGCTCTTCTATAAAAATCCCTTCCTTTATAGGTGTTTTTATAACACCCTTTTTTTCACTAATATTTATTGATAATACTTTAGCCATAATTTTATCTAAATCTCCCTTATGTATTCTCCACTTTTTCCGCCTGTTTTCTTTATTAATCTAACATTTTCTATTACCATATCCTTATCAACAGCCTTGCACATATCATATATAGTAAGAGCTGCAGTTGTTACAGCCGTTAATGCTTCCATTTCAACACCTGTTTTACCAACCGTTGAAACTGTTGCTTCAATTTCTATTTCTTCTTCTCCTATATTAAAATTTATATCAGATCCTGTTATAAAAATATTATGGCACATAGGAATTAAATCCGAGGTCTTTTTTACGCCCATTATTCCACCAATTTGAGCAACTGATAAAACATCACCTTTTTTAATAAGGCCATCTTTTATCAAATCCACAGTTTCCTTTTTCATTTTAATTGATCCTCTTGCAATAGCAACCCTCTTTGTCTCATCCTTTTCACTCACATTTACCATATGAGCTCTTCCTTTTTCATTAAAATGAGTAAATTCCATAAAATCAACCTCCAATTGCTGTCATTTCTCTATTAATATAATTTCCGTTCTCCAATTCATGTTCTTTTGGTTTGCTTTTAATAGTATCCGTAATTACTGTCTTAATATCTTTACCCTCTCTAAGCAATTTCTTTAAATCCACTTCAGAGTTTGAGTGTAAGCATGACTTTAGTTTTCCATCTGCCGTTAATCTTATTCTGTTGCAATTTCCGCAAAACTTACATGATATAGGATTAATAAGCCCGACTTTTCCCTTTGAATTTGGAAGTTTATAATATCTTGCTGGAGAAGAAATATCTGCTGATTCTATTTCTATTAATTCTGACATCTTTTCTAAAACTGTATCATTAGAAATATATTTATTAGAAGACCAATGCTTTAAGGTACCTATTGGCATAAGTTCTATAAATCTTATTTCTATATCCTCATATTTTGTTAAATTTATAAAGTCTTCTATTTCATTTTCATTAAAGTCCTTTATTAAAACTACATTTAATTTAATTGGAGTAAGTCCACTCTTTTTAGCTGCTTCAATACCTTGAAGTACATCTTTGATCTTCCCTACCTTAGTTATCTGTGAATATTTTTCTTCATTTAAAGTATCTAAGCTTATATTAAGTCTATTAAGACCTGCGTTTTTTAAATCTTTCGCATAATCCTTTAATAGAATTCCATTGGTAGTCATAGCTAAATCCCTAACTCCGCCTATTTTACCTATACCATTAATTAACTTTAAAATATTTTTTCTTATTAAGGGCTCTCCTCCAGTTATCCTAACCTTATCTACACCTAATTCAACAAAACTTTGAGTAATGGCTTCTATTTCTTCTAAAGTTAGAATCTCTTTATGCAACATTTTATCTATTCCTTTTTCAGGCATGCAATATTTGCATCTTAAATTACACAAATCTGTAACTGATATTCTCAAGTAATTTATTTTTCTGCCATACGAATCAAACATAATTTTCCTCCTGCTTATTCTTCTTATTATAAATTTCTAAATCTTCTTTTGAATTAAGATTTATAAACATGTCAAAAGAATAATCATATTTTTTCAAAACACTTTCTTCAATAAAAATAGGCTCTATAATATCAATTAATCCCGCTATAGATCTTCTATTAAGTGTTATAAGTTCTTCAACTTCTGGCAATATATCTACAGAATAAAAAGCATTAAACGGTTCAAGCTTGCCCTCTCTTTTAGCAATACAAGCATTTGCTTTAATATTAGTAAGCACTTTCTTCATATAACGGATGTAATCTAAGTTTACATTAGGCATATCACAAGCTATAAAATATACATATCTGCTCTTACTTTGTTTAATGCCCACATGAATTCCTGATAATGGTCCAAATTCTTTTATCTCATCGCTGATTATTCTAACTCCAACTTTTTTATACTCTTCGGGCTTATTTGTGACAATAATTATATCTTCAAATTCTTTACTTAGTTCACGAATTAACTTTTCCATAACTCTCACTTCATTAATTCTTAAAAACTGCTTATCAAAACCCATTCTTGAACTTTTTCCACCTGCAAGTATTACTGCCGTTTTAAAAACTTCCACATTCATACACTTATACTATATTTACTAAATTAGCTGCAGCATTTTTTCTCTTTTCCAAAATGTCTTTATCTATAATTTTAGATTCAACCAATCTTAATGCTTCTGTAGGACATACCTCTACGCAAGCAGGACCATTTTCTCTGCCTATACATAAATCACATTTGTTTGCAACTAATCTTTCTTTATGTTCTAGCTTTCCGTCTTTATCACACATTAATCCCTTTTGAATAACTTTCTCTCCATCTTTATGTTCAACTATTATATCAATGGCGCCAAAAGGACAAACTATTGCGCAAGATTTGCAGCCTATGCAAGTATCTTTATTTATTAACACTACTCCGTCTTTATTTATAATCGAACCATTTGGACATGCATTAGCACACGGAGCATTTTCACAATGTCTACATTGAATTGGAGCACTTACATCTGCAGTTTTAATAACTTTTAAACGAGGATTAAAATTAACCTTATCCTTACTTTGTACAAGTATGTTTTCTTCAGAATGTGCAACAACACATGCAGCTTCACAAGTTCTACATCCTATACACCTTTTTGGATTTGCTATAACAAAATTATTCATTTATATTTCCTCCTTCTTTCTTGAAACAAACTTTGTATGTAGTAGATGATGAGATTTTTCACCAAGAGGTTCTATTAAAAACTCTTCATATAATTTTTTTATAAAAGGATTTTCATGAGATTTTCTTATTTCAAGTTCAGAATCATGTTTATAGATACCTTTTTTTCTACTTACCAAGGCATTTCTTCTATCTACATCTAAGATAAACTTAGGTTGTCCACCACCACTTACACAACCTTCTGGGCAAGTCATAACTTCAATGAAGTCAAACTCACACTTTCCTTCTTTTATATCTTCAAGTATTTGGACTACATTTTTCAAACCTGAAACTACTGCAACCTTTAATGTTATCTTTGGCAATTTCACTTCTGCAACTCTAATGCCTTCACTGCCACGTACAAAATTAAGTTCTAAATTAGGAATAGATTTCTTTGTAATCATCTCATATCCGCTTCTAAGTGCTGCTTCCATTACACCACCAGTTACTCCAAAAATATTACCAGCTCCAGTGTAACTTCCAAGTGGTAAATCGAACTCTTCATCCTTTAAGTTTTTAAAATCTATGCCCTTATCTCTTATAAGCTGAGCAAATTCCCTTGTAGTAATAACTATATCTACATCCTTAAAACCACTATCTTGCATTTCTTCCCTATCACATTCAAATTGCTTGCAAGTACATGGCATTATAGCTACATTATATATTTTCTTAGCATCAATCTTGTCTATTTTAGCACCATAAGTTTTAAAAATTGTTCCAGCCATTTGTTGTGGGGATTTACAGCTTGAAAGATGATTTAAAAGCTCTGGATAGCTTTGCTCCATAAATTTCACCCAAGCAGGACAACAAGAAGTAAACATCGGCAATTTCCCACCTTTTGTTACCCTTTTTATAAGCTCACTGCCTTCTTCCATTATTGTTAAATCCGCACCAAAGTTAGTATCATAAACCCTATTAAAACCTAATCTTCGTAATGCTGCTGCCATTTTACCAGCTGTTAAACTGCCAGCTTTAAGTCCGAATTCTTCGCCTAAAGAAACCCTTATAGCTGGTGCACATTGAACTATAGTAAATAATTCTTCATTATGTAGAGCCTCTTTCACCTTAGTTGCATTTCCTTTATTAAAGGCTGCAAACACTGGCTCCTTTACACTTTCAAGTAAACCTCTATCTCTTCTTTTCTCTTCTATTGCATGACTGTTTTCTCTATTTTCAAATGCATAAGAATTACATACCTGTATGCATTGTCCACATGAAACACAAACATCATAATCAATCTCTTGGGGTTGTCCTGCTTTACCTTGTATTGCATTTACAGGGCATACTTCAACACATTGCTGGCACCCAGTACATAACTCTTTATCAATATTAACTAAACCAATATCCATAAATTAAATTCCTCTCTCTTATAAGTTTAAGTTACTTACTGCTCTTATGTTTCTTATTCTTTTTTCTTCTACGACATCGAATAATTTAAGAGCATCTTTAGGACATGCTTTTACACAAGCTGGTTCACCTTGTTCTTTGCATAAATCACATTTATATGCAACCTTTGTTTCTTTTTCTTCTAGTGCTTCTTCAAATAATTCCTTCTGCGCATTTTGCATAACTGGTCTTCCAGCTTTATATTTAGTTCCCATTTCAATAGCGCCAAACGGGCAAGCTACTGCGCATGCTTTACAACCTATACAAATTTCTTCATCAATTATTATTGCATTATCTTCATTTTTAATTGCATTTATAGGACAGACCTTTGCGCAAGGTGCATTTTCACAATGTCTACATTGAACTGGAACTGTAAAGCTCTTCTCTTTAATAACATGTATTCTAGAAATTATTGGTGTTTGTATATTTCCAACAGTGACTGCTTCATTATGAGCCTTAAAGCAAGCTATTTCACAAGCCTTACACCCCACGCACTTATTTGCATCTCCCACAATAAAAGAATTGTAATTTTCCATATTAATTTCACTCCTTTGTACAATCAAGCATCTAAAAAACAAAATACTAGAATTCTGATTTTTTATTAGTATCTACAATTCTATATCCATTAGCATATATATTCATTTTATTGCCTCTTACAAATCCAACTAAGGTAATATTTAATCTTTTGGCAAGCGCCACAGAAAGACTTGTAGGTGCTGATTTAGATATAATTATTGGTATTTCCAGCTTAGCTGCCTTTAATATCATTTCAAGAGATACTCTTCCGCTAAGTATAACCGCTTTATCCTTAAGGAATATACCTTTCATAAGCGATTCTCCAATAACCTTGTCCAATGCATTATGTCTAGCTACATCTTCATACACTACCAGCATTTCATTGCTATCACATAATGCAACGCAGTGAACTCCTCCTGTGTTCTTAAAAATATCTGAATAATCTAAATTTGTTCTCATAAATTCAAATATTTTTTCAGTATACATTTTTGCATCACTTTCAACAGGCTTGCAGTTTAAGGAATCTAAGAAATTATCAATTCCATCAATTGATTGATCCTTTATACTTTCTAAATCAATTTTCTTAGAGAAAAAGCTTTCGCGAGCAGCATCTTTATTTTTAATCTCAACCTCTGCAATTCCTTTTTCTTCATTTAAATTAAAAGATATTATATCATCACTAGTATTTATTAAACCTTCTGTTCTTAAAAAACCAACTGACAATGCTTTTAAGTTTTCTGGACTACATAAAAGTGTAGCTAACTTTTTTCCATTAAGAAAAATTGTTAGTGGGTATTCTCTAACTAAAAGTTCATCTACATCTGCTTTCCCAATGCCGTCTTCTATTTTAAAAACTTTACATTCTAATGTTTTTTCCATTATTTATTTCTCCTTTGCGCACTTTAAAAATAACTTTGTCCTCAATAAACTCAGCTATCTTATTCACATCATTAATATCCAATTGTTCTATATCTAAACTTAGCTTTTCATCAGTAGCTACTGCTAAAAATTTCGTTCTATCTAAACTTTCATTTTCACATAGAAGCTTTGAATCAACTTCTTTTCTATGAACTTCTATTTTAGGGTATCCATTATTTTTATACCCCTCTATGATTACCAAATCCATACCTGCAAATAGCTCTAGTATTTCTTCAAGCTCTTTTTCTTCCTTAGTTTTTTCTATCATAGCTATTTTTTCTTTTGACGAAATAACCATTTTGTCTGCTCCAGCTTTTACAAATCTATAACTGTCTTTTCCCTCTTTATCAATTTCAAAATTATGAGCATCGTGTTTTAAGACTCCTATGTTATAGTTTTTTTCTTTTAATATAGGTATTAATGCTTCTATGAGCGTTGTCTTCCCTGTTTCAGATTTAGTTGCAACTATAGATATTACTTTAATCTCACTTGATTTATTTAAAGATGAATTTTCCACTTAAAACTTCCCCTGCCTTTTTATATCCAATTCCTTCTGGCATTATTATTATTCCATTTGCCTTACTCATAGTAATCAACTGGTTAGAACTTTGAGATCCGGCCTTATATGCGTATAACTTTCCGTTCTCAGCTTTTATCTTTACATATATGTACTTACTTCTGCCTTCTTTTTCCTTAAAGTCTTCAGCTAGTATAACTGGGAAAGTATTATCGCTCTCCATGTTTTTACCAAGCATTTTTTCACAAGCTGGCTTTACGAATTCTTCAAAGGTAGTTATTGCTGATAATGGATTACCTGGTAAGCTAAAAAATAGTTTTTTAGCAATAACTGCAAAACTTATTGGCTTTCCTGGCTTTATAGCTACAGATTGAAATTTTATATCAGCATTCATTTCCTTCAATACTTGTTCTACAAAATCAAAATCTCCAACTGATGCACCACCTGAAGTTATAACTACATCTGATTTTTCTAATGCTTCTTTAATTTTATTTTTTAAAGTATCCTTTTTATCTTCAACAATTCCTAGGAATAAAGCTTCTAAGCCTAAATTCTGAATTAATGCTTTTAGCGAATATTCATTGCTATTTCTTATTTGTCCAAACTTAGGAGTTTCATTTATGTCTACAAGTTCATCTCCTGTTGTAAGTATTGCTACTACTGGATTTCTATGAACCTTAATTTTGCTATAACCTAAGGAAGCCAAAACTCCAATTTCAGTTGGCCTAATCAGCGTTCCTTTTCTTAAAGCAATATCTCCTACTTTAATTTCTTCACCAAGTTTTATTACATTGCATCCATTTTTAACTTTCTCAGAAATATAAAGAGTATTTTCATGAACCTCTACTTTTTCAATTTGTATTACTGCATTTGCACCTTTAGGCACTGGTGCTCCTGTCATTATCTTCATTGCTTGCCCGCTTTTTAATTCTTTATCACTAAACTCCCCAGCTTTTATAAGATCAACTATTTCAAGCTCTATTGAAACTTCATCTTCATATAAATCAGTATCCTCACCTTTTATTGCATATCCATCCATTGCTGATTTATCAAAGGGTGGAAGATTATATCTAGAATATATATCTTCTGCTAATACCTTATTTAAACAAGATAAAATATCCTTCTCTTCACCTTCTAAAGCCTTAGACTCTTCTAAAATTATTCTTAAAGCTTCTTCTACACTAATCATTGCTATTTCCTTTCCAAATATTATTTTTCAGATGTTATTCTCATTTTCTTTCTTATATTTTTGTATTCGGTTATTATATATTCCTCAGCTGATTTTTGATCTTCAATTCTTTCAACCTTAATAGCACAATACTTAAATTCAGGAGTTTTTGAAATAGGATCAAGACTATCATTAGTTAACTCATTACATGCACCAATCCACCATTGATATGTCATAAAGGTAGAACCCTTTTTAACTCTTTCAGTAATAAGTGCTCTTGATAGTACACTTCCTCTTCTAGATGTTATTCTTACAAGTTCTTGGTCTTTTATATTTAACTCCTCTGCATCTTCAATACTCATTTGTATAAATCCTGGCTCATCTGCAAGCTTTTGAAGGGCACGGCAATTTCCTGTCATTGTTCTTACTGAATAATGTCCAACTTCCCTTACAGTTGATAAACTTAAAGGATATTCTTCATCTGTTAATTCAACTGGTGGTCTCCATTCACAAGCAAATAATCTTCCTTTACCGCTAGGAGTCGTAAATTTATTTCCTTCATATAAATAAGGAGTTCCTTTGTGATCTTCTGTAGGACAAGGCCATCTAACAATTCCTTGTTCTTCAATCTTTTTATAGCTTGCTCCTGCAAACTTAGGACATAGACTTCTCATTTCATCCCATATTTCTTCTGTATTTTTATAATTCATTGGGTAACCCATAGCTGTTGCTACTGCACTTATTATTTCCCAATCAGTTTTTACATCCCCTAAAGGTTCTACGGCTTTTCTTATTCTTTGGAAGCCCCTATCTGCCGAGCTATAAACTCCATCGTGTTCTCCCCAAGAAGTTGAAGGTAAAATAACATCTGCATGAAGAGCTGTTTTATTCATGAATATATCTTGTACCACTATGAATTCAATTTTATCTAAAGCTTCTCTAAGCTCTGCTGCATTTGGATCACTTTGAACTGGATCTTCTCCAAATATATAGTAGGCTTTTATTTTATCTTCCTTAAGAACTAATTCAGGCACTTGAGTTAAAAAGTATCCATTTTTATCTGAAAGTTTAACACCCCAAGCCTTTTCAAATTTTTCTTGTACTTTCTTATCTGTTACAAGCTGATATCCTGGATAATTATTAGGGATTGTCCCCATATCACAAGTTCCTTGTACATTATTTTGTCCACGAACTGGTCCAATTCCAACACTCGGTCTTGCAAAGTTTCCTGTTAAAAGGGCAATAGATGCAAGGCCCCTTACTACATCAACAGCTTGTGAGAATTGGCAAACTCCCATACCGTATAATATTGTGGCATTTTTAGCCTTTGCATAAGTTCTCATTGCTTTTCTTATATAATCAGCTTTTACACCTGTTATTTTTTCAGCATATTCTGGAGTATATTTTTCTACTTCTGCTTTATACTTTTCAAAATCCTCAGTGTATTTTTCTACATAATCATGATCATATAAATCTTCATTTATTAACACATTTCCAAAGGCATTAACTAGAGCCATATTAGTTCCACCCTTTAGTTGAAGCCATAAATCAGACAATCTTACAACATCTGTTTTTCTAGGATCTGTCACAATTACTTTTGCACCCTTTTCTTTAGCCTTAACTATTCTTCTTGCTACTATAGGATGAGTTTCTGCAGGATTATATCCAAATATAAATAAAACATCTGAATCTTCAATTTCTGGAATAGAATTTGACATTGCCCCATCACCTAGTGAATAAGTAAGTCCTGCAACAGATGGTCCATGGCATACTCTAGCGCAATGATCTATATTGTTAGTTCCAATAACTGCTCTCATAAACTTTTGCATTACATAGTTTGGTTCATTACCTGGACCTCTAGCTGAACCTGTACCCATAATTGCATCTGGTCCATATTTAGCTTTTATCTTCATAAGATTTTCTGCTGTAAATTTAATAGCTTCATCCCATGAAACTTCCTCTAATTCTCCATTTTTTCTTATCATAGGCTTTTTAATTCTAGAAGTTAATATTTGAGGGTCATTTAAGAAATCCCAGCCATAATATCCTTTTAAACATAATTTTCCTTCATTATTATCACCATTTGCAGGTTCCGCTCTTACAATCTTTCCATCCTCAACTACAAGATATAAATTACACCCACTTCCGCAATAAGGACACACTGTTAACACTTTCTTTTCCATATTCTGCTCCACTCCTTTTAATTATCTACTCATAAAATCAACTATATCTAAAAAAATAAAAAACCAGTACAAGGACTGCTTATTCCAACGGTCCTCAGTACTGGTTTATTTAAAAGCTAAAATATTATTAATATTCTTCTTTTCAATCCAACCTTAATTTATTAACTTTTAGAACTTAATTTACTAATTTTATCGTTATAACTACTGTTCTATTATCATTTTCTATATTACAAATTTTCCAGCTATAAGTAAAGTCTTTTTTCAATATATCTTTTACTTCCTGAAGAAAATTTTTTTCAAGATGAGGCTTCATTATTTTCCAATAGTCCGTCACTATGTCGACAGCGCCTTCATTAACCAAAATTTCGCTAAGATTTGAAAGAATACCCTTTATCTCTACAGTTATTGTATCAGTGGAATTACTATTTACCTTAACATATTCTGGCCCTCTACCTCTGTAATGTTTTACAATTTTAACTGTAACTTTTTTAATTCGTTCTTGCAATTCAAGATTTATATCACTCATTTTCTATTTAAATCTCCTATTTTATTAACAAAATCCGATTCTATATATTTTATCCTTATGCAATATTTTAGTCAATCCAAGATGTTGATGGAATTCTTCATTTAAAGCTTTATTTTTACATATTTCTAACTAATTATCACTTATCTTAAGTCTTTCATTTTTTCTTTAATTGATCTTATATTTAATATTAATATTTTCATCTATAATTAAATTATAGTATAATTATTTAAGTTTAAATATTTACTAATACAAATCTTCCCTCAGGAGGTAAACATAATGATAAGTACAGCAATACTAACTATAAGTGATAAAGGCTACAATAATCAACGAGAAGATCTAACTGGTCCAGCTATAAAAGATATTCTACCAAGTGATAAATTTTCTGTAGATTATTATAAAATAATCCCTGATGAAGTTGAAATGATAAAAGAAGAACTAATATATCTTTGCGATTCCTTAGGTATTAATATGATCTTAACAAATGGTGGAACAGGTTTTTCAAAAAGAGATGTTACTCCAGAAGCTACAACAAGTGTTATAGAAAAACTAGTTCCTGGTATCCCTGAAGCAATGAGAAGTGCTTCACTAAAAATAACTCCTAAAGCTATGCTTTCAAGAGCTGTTAGCGGAATTAGAAAAAACACCTTAATAGTAAATTTACCTGGAAGTCCAAAAGGTGCTGTAGAAAATCTAGAGGTTATACTACCTGCCCTTCCTCATGGAATTGATATTCTAACTGGTGAAGCTTCTGAGTGCAGTCGGTAATATTGAAAAAAATAAATTCTATATTGAAAATTTAATATTTCATATTTCATAATTTTTAGTTAGTTATTAACAGCTCAAATTCAATGTATAAATAATTAAAAAAGTACCTTATAAATAATAAGCGTTTTATCTATAAGGTACTTTTTTAAATTATTTTTAGGTATATTAATCTCTTTGTTAATTATTATTCTCATATAAACTCTCCTCGTTAAATTATTGTAATTCCATTTTTCCCTTTGAGCAACAACCACTTTTAATATTTTTTAATCATCCAATGTTATTCTATAAGCTAATTCAAACTTATCTTCGTTAATCAAAAAATACTTTCCATATAAAAATTTCATTTTACTTGATCTATCAGTCAAACTAGTTGTAAGGGAAACTAATTCGTGTTATATTAATATTAGTTGCAAAGGAAACTAATATTACAAAGGAGAGAATAATCATGGAAAAAGATATACAAAAAGATAAGGTTCTTTGGACAAAAAACTTCGTCATTATAAACGTCATAAACTTATTAATATTTTTTGGATTTCAAATGTTATTACCTACACTTCCGCTATATGCAAAAAAACTCGGAGGGACAAACTCTATCATTGGATTAGTAACTGGATCATTTGTAGTATCTTCAGTAATAATTAGGCCAATTTCAGGATTACTTCTTGATAAATTAGGACGAAAAAAGGTATTTTTGGTTGGATTATTTATATTTATTATATCAGTATTCTCATATTCACTAGTTCCATTTATTAGTGCAATTCTTATAATGCGTTTTATACATGGCTTTGGTTGGGGTGCAGCAAGTACAGCTTCCAATACAATTGCTGCAGATAATATTCCTAAGAATCGCTTTGGTGAAGGAATGGGATATTTTAGTTTAACAAGTAGTTTGGCCATGGCAGTAGCTCCTACAATTGGACTATTTGTGATATCAAAATATAGCTTTCAAGTTCTATTTTTAATATCTACCATACTAGCCGTGCTTGGTGCTATTATTGCTTTTAAATTAGAATATAAAAAAATTGAGATTAAAGAGCAAACTGAAATAAAAGCTTCATTGTATGAAAAAGTATCTGTAAATCCTTCTATTATAGTATTTTTTGTAACAATAACTTATGGTGCATTAACCAGTTTCTTACCTCTTTATTCCTCACAAAAAGGCATAGAGAACATTGGAGTTTTCTTTACAGTCTATGCAATATCCTTATTTATTTCTAGACCAATATTCGGTAAAATAATAGATAAATTAGGTTTTGACTATGCAATTATTCCAGGTTTTATATGTGTAATTGTATCTATGGCACTGTTGTCTGAGGCTTCAAATATTAGCATGTTTTTAATCGCCGCATTTATTTACGGAATAGGCTTTGGAGCAACTCAATCTAGTTTACAGACAATGGCAATGACTGGTGTTCCACCTTCACGTCTAGGTGCTGCCAATGCTACATTTTTCACTGCATTTGATTGTGGTATAGGATTAGGGGCAGTAATTTTAGGAGTAGTTTCATCAAACGTCGGATATGCTCAAATGTATCTTTGGGCAAGTGGATCTGCTATTATAGCGTTTATTCTTTATTTCATTATTGGTAAAAAAAAGAGACTTCAATCGCAAATACAAAAGTAGCATTTTACCTTATAATTTGTACGTAACATAAATTCTCAAAGTATAAATTAATCACATACAAAGTCAGCTCTGCATCTTATCAAGGGCAGAGCTTTCTTTTTGTAGATAATATCTATATTTTAAAATACTAATCTATAATTCGAAAATATATATATCCTAGTAAATTATTGAAACTATAATTATTTATCTATATAATTAAGATGGTTTTATCCGATAGCTAGCAACCGTAACACTCCTTTTTCTTTAAGCGGGAGATAACGGTTGCACGCTCCTGGATAAGTTCAACTAAATTCAGCTGGAGTTAAAACTCCACCTGAAAAGTTTCACTTTATAGGAAACTAATGTAAAGGAGATAAGTAAATATGGAGAACATTAGTAAACTTAATGCAGCAATTTACAGAAATGCTCAGAGCATAATAAATTCCAAGCTTATAGATTTAAATATTAGAAGTGGCCAACATGATTTTTTATATGTAATTTCAAAAAATGAAGGTATAAATCAGAAAGAGTTAAGTGAATTTTTGTATGTAGGTAAATCAACTACAGCAAAAGCAGTAAAAAATTTAATAGAAAATGATTATGTAAAAAGAGTTCAAGATGAAAATGATAAGCGTATTTATAAGTTATATTTAACGGAGGAAGGAAAAAAAGTTATACCTAAAATAGATGCAGCATTTTTAGAATTAGTGTCTATTTTTTCTAGAAATTTATCTAAAAAAGAAGAAGAACAAACAATTACTATTCTAAAGAGAATTCTCCATACGGTTTCTGAAGAAAAAAATAAACTAAATTCTAATATTGATTAATTTATAGATTATTTCATCTTTTGCAAAATGCAAAGAAGCCGCCTGTAGCAATAAAAAACCACGACTATTTAAGCCACATACAAATAGTCGCGGGTTTTATGGTTGAGAGGTGAAGCGTAACCATTGAAATCCATTAATAGAGATATTATATAATTAAGAAAGTAATTGAACTACAAGAAATTATAAATATTATTAATCAAACTTCTTCAAACGATGAATTCAAAATATGGTCAGGGAATATTTCTTCTGGAACAAATTCAGTTGTCGGTGTATTATAATCTACTTTCTGAAAATCAGCATTATCAAACCAAAGCTGTCCTTTACCACTTAACAATACTCCAATATTTATAATAGCTGCATTCTCTGGAATATCCAGTACACAAGAATAATAATTCCATTCAGTTGTTCCAGTAATTGCTCTACTCTGCATATTATCAAGTTTAAGTGTAACACCCAAATTGCTGTCTATTCTCATCCATAATCCGCACCATCCCTCTACTTCTTTGGTTTTTACAAAACCTGAAAAGCACATTCTCTTCCTAACAAAAGTTTTAGCACTAATTTGCTGCATTATAGTTCCATATTCTTCAATTGAAAATTCATCTCCTACAGAGCAAATTGTAGCCGCCTTTGAACCCATGTGATATATCTTATTGTCTATGCTAATCTGGTATTTTTCAGGTGCTGTTCCTGTTATAATCCAACCTTTTATTTTATTTTGCTTATTCATATTTACGCCTCCTATAATTAAATCCTTAATAGCTGATCTGTATTTCCCTGGAGGTAATTGATAAACACTTTTAAAAGCTCTGGTAAATGCTTCTTGAGATTCAAAGCGGTATGTTAGAGCGATATCGAGTATAGGTGTATTTGTATTTAGCAGAACTGAAGCTGCCCTAGCAAGTCTTCGCCTTCTGATATAATCATATAGCGCAATTCCTACTTCTTTTTGAAAAACTCTATGAAAATAGAATTTCGAAAACCCTGCAAATTTAGAAATTTCATCTAAAGTCAGTTTTTCATGTAAATTCATTTCAATATAATCTAATGATGCCTGAATTTCTTGAATATGTGTCACCAATATCACCTCTTTGCAATCATTATAGCACTTGTTAAGATTTAACTTTTGATAGTTCTTGCCTTCTTCTAAGTCATCAACTTAAAAATTAACAAATATATATTGTATATTTATATATTTTTATTTCCCTACAAAATAAAAAGATCGCATATAAATCAAACTAAAGGAATGTTAACAGATTTTGATATGTGTCACTTCACAGATTGAGATGAGCAAGTAGAATTTTTTCTATATCATTTTTAAGTCTCTCTTTTGCAATATATTTGTATTATACAAAAAAATCGCAAATTCAATTTATTGAATAATACGATTTTTACAATTTGTATTTATCTTTAGTAATTCATAAAATAATTCCTTAATAATACATTCTGATAGTTATCACCTATTCATTTTTAGTAGATTTAATATACTTATCTCCCCAAATTCCAAACTGTTCTAACACAGGCTTGAATTCCTTTCCCAAGTCTGTTAGTGAATACTCAACCCTTGGTGGAATTTCCGAATAAACATGTCGATTAATCACTCCATAATCTTCTAGTATTCGTAATTCCTTTGTTAATGTAGACTGTGCGATATTATCCATTCTTCTTTGTAATTCTCCAAAACGTAGTACTCCATCATTCAAATTATACATAATTAATATTGACCATTTCCCAGAAAATATTCTTTGCGCTATAAGATATGTACATTTCCCAAAACTGTTATTGTTCATCATAGCTCCTTTCACAGTATCTAATTAGATACTTACTCCACTTAAAATTCGTACTTTTCATATTTATTATATATGATATTATTAACATGACGTCAAGTTTAATACACATATACGAGAGGAGCAATACTTATGAATATGAGCAATGCATTAGAATTTTTAAAAGAAAGCGGTACTTTTTATTTAGCAACTACTGAAGGTAACCAACCAAGAGTAAGACCATTTGGTGCTGTCTTTGAATATGAAGGAAAATTATACATTGTCACAGAGAATACAAAAAAATGCTTTAAACAAATGTTAGAAAACCCTAAAGTCGAAATTTCCTGTATGAATAAAAATGGACAATGGATTCGTATTGCTGGAGAAGTTGCAAATGATGAAAGACGTGAAGCAAAGGAATTTGCTCTAGAATCTAATCCATTTTTAAAATCTAATCATAGCGCTGATAATGGAGTTTTTTCAGTTTTATACTTTACAAAAGGAACTGCTACTATTTATTCTTATACTGCTGAACCTGAAACATTCTCACTATAATCCATATATAATTCAGTAGTATTAGTTTTGCAATTACGCTATTTCAATCTCCAAAAGATTGAAATAGCTTTTTAAATATTCTCTCGATTTGTTTAGTAAATTTATATCTTGAGAAAATGTAATATCTGCTAGTATATATGCTATATTAATAGTAATCTAACTATAATGTTTTATTAAACTTTTCAACAAGATGCTCAATAATCGGTTCAATTTTTGAATCATCGACTATAGATAATTTTTCAGCTTTAAATAACTGTATTTTCTGGAACTGATAATAATCATAAAGCACTTGTCTAATTGATGTTTGATTATAAATTAAATATTTTGTGTTAATAATCTCTCGTAACAGAAGATCATCTTGAAGCAAAATAAAATTTTCATTAATCGGATTAAATATTTCCTTATCTTTTCCAGTCTTATAAAATTCCAAAGCCTTTTTTTTATGCATTATCAAGGCATCTTCCAATTTATCGTATAGATTAGGATATGCTGATTGAAGATCTTTAATAAATCTATCAGTAATAATACCTCCAATTGATAATGTCTGACCATATAATTTCTGAAAACAAATTCCAAACTCTAATTCATCTTCCTCCGCATTTTCCCATTCCAGTGTTGCTATATAATCAACAAACACTTGAACTACACCATCAATCACTTCTTCCTTTGAAGAAAAATGTTTATACATTGTAGTCCTGCTTATATCCATATGTTTAGCGATATCTTCCATTCTCAGTTGTTGAAAACCGTTTTTCATGACAGACAGTGCTATTTTTTTCAGCAACTTGCTTCTTCTTTCATCGTGCTGTCCATCAGTATGTAGATCCATTCCGTTACCTCCTATAAGTTTATATTTTTAATTATACATATAAACTTATATAGCAGTCAATAAACACAAAATAAACTCACTTTACAAAATTCACACTTTTTGTTTACATAGTATTATTATTATGATATTATTTAAACATTAATTGGTCATTACTATGAAAAGACTAGTTAATAGAAAGAAGGGATAACATGAGTACAAATAATAAAATATTATTATCTGATGGAATTAAAGACAAGGTGATTGTAATTACCGGTGCAAGCAGTGGAATAGGTCAAGCTACTGCAATTTTACTTGCAGAGCGTGGTGCTAAAGTCGTACTCGGAGCGCGCAGTTTAGATCGTCTACACACTCTTGCACAACATATAATTAATTCAGGTGGTGAAGTTGCTTATGCACGCACAGATGTAAAAAAGCGAGATGACTTGTCTTCTCTTATTAAGTTGGCATGTGATAAATATGGTAAAGTTGATGTTTTAATTAATAATGCTGGTATTGGACCGATTTCACCACTTGATGATTTACGTGTAGAAGAATGGGAAGAAATGATTGATGTTAATATTAAAGGTGTTCTATATGGAATAGCTGCAGCACTTCCTATATTCCGCAAGCAATGTTTTGGACATTTCATAAATACAGCATCCACAGCTGGACTTAAGACTGTTTCAAACCAATCTGTTTATTCTGCCACAAAATTTGCGGTACGTGCAATATCTGAAGGTCTACGTCAAGAGGCCGGCGATAAATTACGAGTGACTGTTATTTCACCAGGCTTTGTTAATTCGCCTTTTGTTGAAAGTATCTCAGATTCAACGCTTAAAACTCAACTTATGGAATCGCGTGATAAATTTGCAATATCTCCCGAAGCAATCGCTCGTGCTATTGCATTTGCCATAGAGCAACCAACTGATGTTGATGTCAGCGAGATTGTTGTCCGTCCTACTGCACAAAATTAGTAATTCCTATTTACAAAAAAATGTACGGAGGTCAATGAATTATAAAATGAAATAATAATTAGAATATAAAAGCTACGTTATCTAATAAAGTAATTTTAAATATAGTAAATATATTTTATGTAGCTTATTACATTATCATCTAATTAAAATTTATTATTAATGAAGCTCCCGTGACAAAAAACACGACCGCCTATAAGGAGCTATTTAAAGCACATACAAGCGGTTGTGGGTTTCATGTTAAAGGTGAAACGTTACCCTTAAAATCCACCAATTATATAATTATATTAATACATATTTTATTTTCTTTATACTCAGCCCATATCTTGCCTTCATGTAACTCCACAATACTTTTAGCAATTGAAAGTCCAATACCTGAACCCCCAGTTTGATTATTTCTTGATTCATCAGTTCTATAAAACATGTCAAAAATTTTATTTAATTCTTCTTCTTTTATTGGCTTACACTCATTTTCAATGGTTACCATTGCTCTATTTTCAGTTTTAAGAATCTTTATATTTATGTCATTATTCTTATTACTATACCTTATAGCATTAGAAATTATATTTTCAAAGACTCTTACCATTTTTGCTGGATCTACATTTATATTTAAATCTTCATTTGGCGCTTCAAATAAAATATTTAAATCATTTTGGTTACATACAGCCATAATTCCCTCTATAACTTGTCTCATAAATTCATTTAATGAGATATTCACCTTTTGAAGTTTAATATCGCAAGATGTGAGTTTTGTGTATTCAAAAAGATCATTTATTAACTCTTCTAATCTATTGGACTTATTATCAATTATATCTATATACTTGCTTATGTCATCTTTTACTTTATAATTCTCTTTTATCAATTTTATATAGCCAATAATTGATGTTAATGGTGTTCTTAAATCATGTGATACACTTACTATAAGTCTATCTTTATTCTTTTCAATCTCCTTTTCTTTCTCTTTCAAATTCATTAGTTCTTCAGTCATATAATTTATATTTTTTCCAAGAATAGATAGCTCATCTCGTCCCTTTACTTCAACTCTGTAGTTTAACTTCCCTTTTGATATTTCTACAAGTCCTTTTGACAGACTATTTATATACTTTACTTTTCCATAAGTTAATAATAAGAATAACACTACAAATATTACTATTCCTAAAGGAAAAAGGGTTGAAGCTGAAATATCTCCCTTGTACAAAACATCTGAAACAACAACATATCTCTCCTCCCCTAAGGCTTTTATATCATAATGCATTATGTTATTTTTATCAAAATTAGATTTGTATTGCTCACTTAAAATTTTATTTATATCAAACTGCTTTATCCCGTTATTTTCAGGACTAAATAGCACTTTTCCCTGTTTATCAACTATGAATACTTTAAATCTAATGGTATCTCTGCTTACAATCTCTTGGAGTTTTTCATCACTGTTCATGTTTTCATCTATTTCTTTATATATTTCCCTGCAATTATAAGTAAAATTTCTTATTTGATTTGAATAATCTGTTTGCTCGTCTCTCCAAGCCCCATTTATAACAAGAGTAATTACTATACTTAAAGTTAAAGACACTAAAAAAATGACAAGAAATGCAAACCTAATTCCCCCAAAATTTTTACCCTTCAATTTTATATCCAACTCCCCATACAGTTTTTATATACTTAGGAT